>CAZVYZ010000016.1:0-35265 GCA_964630695.1 uncultured Ruminococcus sp. | reverse complement strand
GGGGACTTACCCTCACCACCACCGTGCGGGTGGTCGCAGGGGTTCATAACCGAACCGCGGACGGTCGGACGGAAGCCCTTGTGTCTGGTCTTACCTGCTTTACCGACTTTCACGGTGTCATGCTCAACGTTGCCGACCTGACCGATGGTCGCCTTGCAGTCCAAACGGATGAAGCGGACCTCGCCCGAGGGCAGACGGACCTGCGCCATGCCGTTGGCTTCCTTGGAGACCAACTGTGCCATTGCACCCGCGGAGCGGACGAGCTGTGCGCCTTTTCCGGGGTAAACTTCAATGTTGTTGATGACGGTACCGACCGGAATGTTCGCAATCGGGAGCGTGTTTCCGGGTTTAATATCGGCTTCGCTGCCGGAGTAAATCACGTCTCCGGTCTTCAGTCCCTCGGGAGCAATGATATAACTCTTGGTCCCCTCGGTATCCTGAAGCAGTGCGATATACGCGGTTCTGTTCGGGTCGTACTCGATACCCACGACCGTGTTCGCCTTGTCATTCTGGCGCTTGAAGTCGATGATACGGTACTTGACCTTGTTTCCGCCGCCTCTGTGACGGACGGTGATGCGACCGTAACTGTTGCGTCCGGCGTGCTTCTTCTTGGTAACGATCAGGCTTTTCTCAGGAGAGAATTTTGTGATCTCCTCGAAAGAAGGAACGGTCATATTTCTTCTGCCGGGAGTTGTGGGTTTATACTTAACTGTAGGCATTCCTATTCCCTCCTACTCTTAGTTAAGACCTTCGAAGAACTCGATTTCGCCGGAATCAGGCGTCAGGGTGACAATCGCCTTTTTCCATTCCGAGGTATAACCGGAATGCACACCGAGTCTCTTGGGCTTCTTCTTCATGTTGATGGTACGGACCGCCGCGACCTTGACCTTGCTTGCCGCGAACACTTCCTCCACCGCTTTGGCGATTTCCGCCTTGTTAGCATCGCTTGCGACCTCAAAGACATACTTCTTGGCGGGCAGCATATCCATCGCCGCTTCGGTAATTACCGGTCTGATAATAATATCGTGTGCCGATTTCATTATGCGTACACCTCCTCAAGTTTCTTCACCGCATCGGCGGTCATGACCAGTTTCTCCGCGTTCAGCACGTCGTAGACGTTGAGCGTGTTCCACTGGGTCGTCTTGACCTGCGGAATGTTGTCGCAACTCTTGATGACTTTCTTGTCCACACTGTCAAGCACCACGAGCGCGCTCTCGGGCTTGGTCGCGGTCTTCTCGGCAGTGCCGTAGACCGGCTTTCCGTCCTCGACGGTGATGGTCTTGTAGGTCTTGGTGTAGGTCTTTTCAAAGCCGAGTGCCTTGAACATGGCAACCATGGTCTTGGTGGACGGCTTTTCGCTCTCCACTGCCAACTTGTCAAGAATCACAAGGCTTCCGTTTGCAACCTTATCGGACAGCGCGCAGAACAGCGCAAGCCGACGGGTCTTCTTGTTCAAATCCAGACGGTAGTCTCTCGGCTTCGGACCGAGCGCGACGCCGCCGTGCGTCCACTGAGGAGAACGGGTCGAGCCTTGACGCGCTCTGCCGGTTCCTTTCTGTCTCCACGGCTTCTTTCCGCCGCCCGAAACCTCGGTGCGGGTCAGGGTCGACTGGGTTCCCTGTCTCTGGTTCATCAGATATGCTCTGACCGCGACATGGAGAACAGCGCCGTTCACATCCGCGCCGAACAGTTTATCACTCAGGGTGATGTCACCGACTTCCTTGCCGGACATATTCACGATTTTTACGACTGGCATTGTTGTTTTCCTCCTTCCGCTCAGGCTTTCACAGAATCACGAATGAACACGATGCCGTCTTTCGCACCCGGAACGGCGCCCTTGATGGCAATCAGGTTCTTTTCGCTGTCAATCTTCACAACCAGCAGGTTCTGAACGGTGACCTGTTCATTACCGTACTGTCCTGCCATTTTCTTGTTCTTGTAAACACGGGACGGGGTGGAGTTTGCACCCATGGAACCGACCTGACGGTGAATCGGACCGACACCGTGCGTAGAGCACAGCGTGTGGTGGTTCCAGCGCTTGACGGCACCGCTGTATCCGCGGCCCTTGGTCATACCGGTTACATCGACCTTCTCGCCTGCGGCGAAGGTATCGACGGTGATGACCGAGCCAACCTCAGCGGAGCAATCGTCCAGACGGAACTCCTTGAGATGCTTCTTCATCGGAACGCCCGCTTTTTCAAAGTGCCCCTGATCCGCTTTGGTCAGGTGCTTCTTCTTGACATCCATAAAGCCAAGTTGCAGAGCGTTGTAGCCATCCTTCTCAACGGTCTTCTTTTGTGCGACGACGCACGGGCCAACCTCGATAACGGTTACCGGAATGACGTTTCCTTTTTCATCGAAAACCTGTGTCATGCCGATTTTTTTACCGATCATTCCCTTTTTCATTTCAGAAATCCTCCTGTAAATTATTGGTTGACACCGAAATGCCAACATGACTTACAAAGTTACCGAACTCTTCGGACTCTCAACCGAAGCTCGGCTGTTGTCTTTGTGCGATTTCGCGAAGCGGCTTGATTACAGCTTCACTTCAATCTCAACGCCCGCGGGCAGTTCGATATTCATCAGCGCGTCCACAACTTTCTGCGACGGCTTGACAATATCAATCAGTCTCTTGTGCGTGCGATACTCAAACTGCTCACGGCTGTCCTTGTATTTGTGGACCGCGCGAAGGATGGTAATAATCTCCTTCTCCGTAGGCAGCGGAATCGGACCCGAAACCTCGGCACCGTTTCTCGTTGCAACCTCGACGATTTTCTTCGCCGCGGTGTCAACCAGAACGTGGTCGTAACTCTTGAGTCTGACTCTGATCTTCTCTTTGATTGCCATTTTATTTGCCTCCTTCTGAGATTTTCACTTGCCGCCCCGTCCTATAATATAGGAAAGAGTTCGGAACGGTCTGCGATTTCCTCGGTCGGCATTTTTCCTCAACACTGCTCCGTGTGTTTCCTGTTTCCCCTGAAAATACGGAGTTTGCCCCGCCATCAGCATCTGACGGAAACAAATTCCGGAGAAAAGCAGTCACACCGAAACCGACGCGCGTTCGCGTCTTGCATGCCTTGGTGAATACCTCTCGCCCGTTTTACACGGACATACTCCACGAAAATTCCCCTCTTCGGCGTCCCGCAGAGGCAACCTTTCGTTTCATCGCATATCAAGCCTTTATATTATATCAGAAAACCGTTTGATTTGCAAGCATTATTTTCCGATATGACAGAGAATTTTTGCATATTTTCTTTCATCTTTTTGGATATTCCGCACAAAATATGCTGCTTTTCGGTGATTTCAGCCCCCGTATGCGAGCCTTTCATACCGCAACAGCCCGTCAAAACCGACAAAATCGCGAAAAATGCAAAAAACATTCACCCGACACGGAACGACACATGGGTCGTTCCGCCCCAATCATCAACTAACTTCCTACCGCTTCTATCCGGTAGCAGGAGCAGCCGAAATTCGTAATACATAAACGGCTACCAAAAATAAGCACCACAAAAAGAAAGGGGTAAAAATCCCCTTAGTTAAAGTTCTTGCGGTCAAGGGGCTTCTTTCAAGAAGCCCCTTGTGGGTTTGGGCAAAGCCCAAGGTCTTCCCCACATAAAACTTTCCGATTGTTTTGCAATCGTAACATCGCGTTCACATATTCGTGATATAATAGAAGAGCAGATTTGTTTCGCGGCGCGCTCTCATCCCGAAAGCGCCTATATAATAAAAGGAAGTGATTTTTTATGAACCATTCGCCGCATATCCTAAGCGGTCGCATCCGACAGTACCTATCCCTCTTCATTCTGACCCCCGCAGTCCTCGCCGCAGTCTTTATGCTCGCCGCCTGCCTCACGCAGTATGACGCTCCCGACGCAAACTATTTCAGCCGTGGCGCCGTTTTGCCGATTCTTGCGTCGGTTTTCGCCCTCGTCGCCGCAATCAGCGGAACCGTAATCGCCTTTCTCTTCCCGCGTTCCGCCCATCCAACCGATTCTTTGCCCGCTCCGTTCGCTTCATTCGTCAGCGCAGGCGGCTTTTTGCTCTGCGCCGTCACACTGACCGTCTCCGCGGTCCGGACAGGCTTCAAATGGTACCACGCCGTCACACTGATTCTGCTGCTCCTCTCCACCGCCTATTTCTGCCTGCGGGCTTGCGACCGCTTTACCGAATTCCTGCGTGACCTGACCGTCCTGCTCGGTATCGCCCCCATCTTCGCACTGATTTTCCTCTGCGCCATTCATTACTTTGACCGTTCGGTCGAAATGAATGCGCCCGCTAAAGTCACCGTCCTGATCGGACTTCTGACCGCAATGGTGACCGTGACAAGCGGAATCCGCTATCTGCTCGGTACCGCCCTCCCCCGCGTGTTCCTCATGCTCTCCTCATGGACCGTCGCGGCAGGGTCCCTTACCGTCCTTGCCCTGCCCGCACTCTTCCTTTCCGGCGCGTTTGACAAAACCGCCTACCTCGCGTCCGCTTTCGCGATTCTCGGTTGCTCGGTCTCAAGCGGAATCCGTATCGTTTCCCTGCTCCGGAATGCAAATCTCCCAACGGAGGTGTCGGAATCATGACGGCGGCATCCACGCGGATTCAATGGCTCCATAAAAAACTGCTGACGGGAAGTTACCCCAACGCACAACGCATGGCGGAACGTTTTCGGATGTCCCACCGTCAGGCACAACGGGACATCGACTACCTGCGACGGAAACTCGGCGCGCCGATTGCCTATAATAATGCGCGGCGCGGCTTCTACTACACCGCCGACTTCACGCTCCCCGTACTCGTCACATCCGACAACGACGAATCCTATATCCCCGAAATTGCAACCGTGCGGAATTCCGAAGAGTACGGCGCGGACGAAACCATCATCCAGATGCAGATTCCGTATTCCGCAACCCTGACGCTCCCCGGGAAACTCTCTGCCGTGGAACTTGCCCCCTATATCGTCGCGCGCACGGGGCCGAACCGCTACGACTGCGAATTTCACAGCATCGAGAAATTCGTCGGAACGCTTTTCTCTCTGGATGCGGATTTTACTTTGGAAGAACCGGAATGGCTGAGAGAAAAACTTGTCCGAGCCGCAGAACGGATTCTGAAAAATCATCCGCAAGCAGAAAACATAGAATGAGAACTGTTCTAATTCTATAATCACGGCTGAAAAACCGAATTTTCAGCCGTTTTTTGCTTTTTATCGCGAAATCGGAGACTTTTTTCAAAAAAGTCCTTGACAAACAGAGGAAAATGTGATATAATGCTCTCGTTATCCGAAGACAGCAGGTTCCGGTAAAAGCGTTATGCTTTCCTGCCGAGGGAATGAATCGAATCCTGAATCAATAAGGTGAAATCGGTCTTTCTTCGCGCAGTGTTGCCGGAGAGAGATTTTTTGTTTTTATTTCAGTTTTCAGTTTTCAGTTTTCAGGTCCTATTTCACATTTCACAACGGGAGGTGAAAATCAAAATGCCCAGCAATTCCATTCTGGAGAAAAAGCAGCAAATCGTCGCGGACCTCGCGGCGCAGATTAAGGAGTCGGCGGCGGGCGTCATCGTGAACTATCAGGGTATCACGGTTGACACCGATACCGCAATGCGGAAAGAACTTCGCACGGCAGGCGTCAAGTACGTGGTGTCCAAAAACACCCTGACCGGAAGAGCCTGCGATGAAGTCGGCTACGGCGCGCTCAAAGAGCATCTGAGCGGCATGACCGCTATCGCAATCAGCAAGGATGACCCGGTTGCGGCAGCGAAAATCCTGAAGAAGTACGCAGATAAGGTCGAGAGTTTCAACATTCTCGCAGGTTACGTTGACGGCGCGGTCATCGATGCCGGAACCGTCGGCGCTCTGGCGGACATTCCGTCCAAGGAAACCCTTATCGCAAAGTTCCTCGGCTCCATCCGTTCCCCGCTGTACAGCTTTGCTTACGCTTTGCAGGCAGTGGTCGACAAAAACGGCGAGGCGGCACCGGCAGAAGCCCCCGCAGAAGCCTAAGGCACACGCCGATTATCGGCAGTCAAGCGGCATAGAGCCGCCGGTCACCGTCCCGTCAGTACGGAACATACAAACACAAAAAGATTCTGGAGGTATATTGAAATGGCATCCGAAAAGATTACCAACATTCTGGAAGAGATTAAGTCTCTGACCATTCTGGAGCTTTCCGATCTCGTGAAAGCGGTTGAAGAGGAGTTCGGCGTATCCGCAGCGGCTCCCGTCGGCGTTGTTGCAGCAGCAGGCGCAGCGGCTCCCGCAGCAGAGGAGAAGACCGAGTTCGACGTTATCCTGGCGAACTTCGGCGCGAAGAAGCTGGACGTCATCAAGGCAGTCCGTGAGATTACGGGTCTGGGTCTGAAAGACGCGAAGGACCTCGTTGAGGCGGCTCCGAAAGCAATCAAAGAGGGCGTTTCCAAGGACGAAGCTGAAAAGGTTAAGGCGGCTCTTACCGAAGCCGGCGCTACCGTCGAAATCAAATAATCGGAAAAATCCGATATTTCTGTCTCTGATAACAGAGAGGGCGGGCATTCGCAAAAGCGTCTGCCCGTTCTCTTTCAAAAAACAAAAAGTGAGGGAAGAATTTCTGTAAATCCCTTGACAAACCGAAAAAAATATGGTATAATACCAAAGTACCTGTTGGAGAAACCGTCGCAGGGAATGCGAGTGTAGTTCAATGGTAGAATTCCAGCCTTCCAAGCTGGCCGCGTGGGTTCGATTCCCATCACTCGCTCCACAAACGACTTTGCTTCCCGTGAAAGCGGGAAGCAAGGTTCTGTTTGGTCTCTGATGTGCCTTTAGCTCAGTTGGATAGAGCAACTGCCTTCTAAGCAGTAGGTCGAGGGTTCGAATCCCCCAAGGCACGCCAGAAGAAAAAATGGTGGGATTGGCGCAGTTGGTTAGCGCGTCAGGTTGTGGCCCTGAAGGCCGTGGGTTCGAGTCCCATATCTCACCCCAGAAAAAGAAAAGCACCGCACGGTTCCGGGCGAAGGCCCGAGCGTACAGGTCAGCAAGGACCGTCTGCAAACAAGGCGTCCCGGCGGACCCTGCACACCGAGCGGTGCTTTCCTTTCAAGCAAAGACTCCCGCGTGTAGGAGAGGCAAGTGAATAACGCCCCCACCGGAAGCCGATAAAAACAGAATCGGGATGTAGCGCAGTTGGTAGCGCGCGACGTTTGGGAGCATGCAGGCAGTTTCCTGCCGTGAGTTTTCAAAAACGCTGAAAACCCTTGAAAGAACTCACTTTTTCGGGTGTCACCTTTTTCAAAAAAACACCGACAAAATGTTTTGACCACAGATTTGACCACTTACGGAAATTGACCTAAAAATCGAATATTTTTCACACTTCGGGGTGTGGCGCAGTTGGTAGCGCGCGACGTTTGGGACGTCGATGCCGCAGGTTCGAATCCTGTCACTCCGACCAAATTTTGTGCCTTATGCACTAAAAATCAGTCCTTTTCGCAAGATTGGGGCTGGTTTTTTGTTTATTATCCCCAACTTGCTCTTTTGTCAAAAGACCATAGCTTTTAGCAAAACGCTTTCTTTCGGCACAAGACACCGGTTTCGAGCGTTTTTTGCATTCATTTTCTTAGTGCTTTTTCAAAATCCCCTTTCTTTGCTTACTGCGACGCAAATTTTGGGGGCTGACGATTTCGTCAGCCCTCTGCGTTATCTTTTCTTATAAATCACAAGCTCGGGATTTTCTATGATTTGAGAACATATTTCTCCTTGATTTGCCGCAAACTAAAAAGAAACGGCTTTTGTGGGGGCAAGATGGATATTATCAAGGTCATATTGACGTCGCTATTGTCGGTGGCGGCGTTGTTTATCATCACAAAAATTATGGGACACAAACAGGTGGCACAGCTTGACTTTTTCGACTACGTTTCGGGTATTACCATCGGCTCCATCGGCGCGGAGCTTGCTACAAATCTTGAGGAGCCGTGGAAGTCGCTTATTGCTCTCGGCATCTACGGCGGAGTATCGGTTATACTCAGCCTGCTCACGCACAAATTCCCGAAAACACGAAAGTATATCAATGGAACGCCAACCATACTGATGAATGAAGGCAAAATATACCGAAAGAACTTGAAGAAAGCCAAGCTTGACCTTTCGGAATTTATGTTGCTCTGCCGCGAGCAGGGATATTTCGACCTTGACGAGATACAAACGGCAATCTTTGAGCACAACGGAAAGCTCTCTATCTTGCCCAAGGCGGCAAACCGCCCTGCCACACCCGAGGATCTGAAGATCACGGCGAAAGCGACGCGCATTGGTGTAGAGGTCATTATGGACGGGCGCGTGATGGGAGAAAATCTTTCCCGTATCGGACGAGACGTGAATTGGCTGATAAAACAGTTGAAAACGCAAGGACATAAGGACGCAAAGGAGATATTTCTCGGCATTTACCGTCCAGATGAGGACAAGCTGACGCTTTATCCAAACGAGTAAATTCGGCATATACTGATACCGAAACCATTTAAGGAGGTGTCATTACTATGCGAAGACACAACTGCGGTGAGCACCCCGAGATCCGTGATTACGGACGCGAGCCGTTTATTTTTAATATCGATCACGCAACGAATATGAACGAGAATTTTCGCACGACTCTTTGGACAGGGCGGGATATGCAATTGACGCTGATGAGCATTCCCGTGTGCGGTGACATCGGCGTGGAAATGCATCAAGACGTTGACCAGTTTATCCGCGTGGAGAGCGGAAGAGCCACGGTCTATATGGGCAATTGCCGAAACGATCTGCGCGAGATTGGGTGTGTGGATGGAAACTACGCCATCCTCATCCCCGCAGGTACGTGGCACAACATTGTCAACACGGGCAACCGACCCTTGAAGCTCTATTCGCTCTACGCACCGCCTCAGCATCCCTATGGCACAGTTCATCGCACAAAAGAGGATGCGGAACACGATGAACATTGAATACCAAAGCATCTGCCACCAAATTCACTTTCAAGCTGACTACCGAGATAGGTCTGCTTATCATATTTTTATGAATAATTCAATCGTTTTGCTTTTCTTTGCCTTCTGCGACGCAAATTTTGAGGGGCGACCACGAACGGTCGCCCCTCTTTCCTTATGCGTTCTTTGCTGTCTTTTTCATCTCGGCGATTTCGGCTTTCATGGTTTTGATCAGCTCTGCGAGCTTTTCCTCGCATTCCTCTCGTGTCTTGGCATAGACATTCTTGGAGATGCGTTTGCCGTTCACTCTCGGCGTGAACCGCCCCTCGTAGAGGTGGTCGTTTATCATGGTGACGCATCCCGTGCCACTCTTGCGTATCTTGCCCTTGTAGGGCTTAAATTCCTTCTCCGACGTGGCTTTGGTGAGGGTGGGTTCACTTTCCTTGGGAGGCTCCGGTTCGGGCATCTGTGCGTCTGTACCGCCGATTTCTCGATCGATCCTCACGGCTGCTTGCTGTTGCATGGTGTCGGTGATATGGCTGTAGATGTTGAGCGTGGTCTCCGCGCTGATGTGGCCTATCATGGCGGAGAGCGTCTTGATATCCATGCCGTTTTCAAGCGCCATGGTTGCAAAGGTATGGCGCAGATCGTGGAAGCGGATCTTCTTGCACCCCGCTCGCTTCAGTATCTTTTGGAATTTGCCGTATATCGAGTCGGGATTTCTCGGCTCGCCCTCCTTGACGGGGGATGGGAACACCCACTCGCAGGTGGCTGTTTTCTTATGCACCGCAAGGATATCCAGCATATCGGGTGGCAGAATGAGCGTTCGTATCGAGGACTTCGTCTTGGGCTTGGTGATCTGGGTCTGTGCGCCTTTCTTGACTACCTGCCGTCTGATGTGGAGCTCGCCTGTAGCGAAGTTGACGTCCTTCCACTGAAGCCCGAGTATCTCCCCTCGGCGCATGCCCGTGGTCAGCTCGATAAGGAAGAATTCATAGTATCCTTCCTCGTTTGCTTGGATCAGAAATCGTCTGATCTCGTCCTGTGTCAGTACCTGCATCTCCTTTGCTTTCTTCGGTGGCAGTCTGCATCCGATTGCAGGGTTATTTGTGATCAATCCCTCGGCAACCGCCTTTTCAAGTGCGGTTCGGCAGGTGGCGTGGCAGGAGCGCACCATTCTGTCGGACAAGCCCTCACCGTAAAACTCTGTAAGCCTGCGCCTGCCACCCTTCTTCAGCCGTGCGTAGAATTGCTGAAGATCGTTCTGTGTGAGCTTGCACAGCGGTATCTGACCAATCTCCGGGATGATGTGGTTGTAGATGCGGTTCTCGTAGCATTCCTGCGTGGTCTGGCGGATCTTGGGCTTGGAGAAATTCTGATACCAGAAATCCATCCAATCGCCAAACGGCATATCGGGCTTGATCTTCTCGCTTCTGCGTCCGACTTCCTCGCGGAGCTTTTTCAGCCGCTCCTCGCACTCGGTCTTGGTGAGTGCGGTCACGCTCTTGGTCTTGGCGTAGCCGTTTTCCTTATATCCTACAACGAGTCTGCCTTCCCATCTGCCGTCATGGCGCTGAAAGACCGATCCGTCACCGTATTTTCTCTTTGCCATTGCTTACTCCTTTATCATAATTTTTTGCATCATACTGCCCACCACGGCGGATGCGCTTTTCTGCATATCGCTGGTCACGTGGGTGTAGGTGTCCAGCGTGAAGCTGGCGTTGGTGTGACCGAGGATGCCTGCCAAGGTCTTGGGATCCACACCGCCCTGCGTGGCGTGAGTTGCGAAGGTGTGGCGGAGATCGTGAAATCGGATCAGCGGAAGTCCGGCATGTTTCAGTATGATCTTTAGCTTTCGGTAGGCGGTGGCAGGGCTGATTGGCTGTTCGGGATGCATGAAATTCGGGAACACCCATTCGGTGATTGCCCTCTGTTTGCGATTTTGAAGCACATCTGCCACGCTCGGCGGCATCAGGATACTGCGGACTCCGGTTTCGGTTTTGGTCTCGCCGATGCTGACACCGCCGCCTTTTTTGACCGACACCGACCGCTTGACTTGGAGCTTGTTTTCCTCAAAGTTGATGTCCTGCCATTTCAGCCCGCATATTTCACCGCGGCGGAGTCCCGTCATGGCTTCTACATAGAAGAACGCATCCCAGTATTCCTCACCTTTGATTGCTTCAAGGAACGTATCCAATTGACTGTCGCCGAGTATTTGTTTTTCGGGATAGTTGCACTTGGGAACGGTCGTTCCGTTCGTCGGATTTTTCGCGATCAACCTTTCCTTGACCGCTGTATCAAGTGCTTCGTGGAGCATCATGTGTACCCCTCTGACCATGCTGTCAGCAAGTGTCTTACCGTGGATCGGATGCTCACGAACGCGTCCTTCCTTCTTGATTTTATTATAGAATTTCTGCATATCGGCCGTGGTCAGCGATGCAATTTGTTTGCTGCCAATGAAGGGCTTGACTTGATTTTTTACCATAGCGCGGTAGGAATCGAGGGTGCTTTCTCGGATGGTGAATATCATATACTCGTCCAGCCATTTGTCGAGCCATTCGCCCAGAGTCATTCGTGAGTCTTCGGTAAGGTCAACATCACGGTAGAGGTCAATGAGCTGATGGAGCTGCTTCAGTGCGCTTTTCTGCGTTTTGGCGAATGCGGACTTGTACATAGGTGTACCGTCATTCTTGTGCCCGATAATGATTCGGGCTTCCCATCTACCATCACTACGCTTTCGTATCGTGCCGTCACCCTGCGGTCTGCGTTTATTTGCCATTTAATTACCTGCCTTTCTTTCGATATTGATACACTCAAAGGTGTATATACTATTTTTAGTTGTCAGCGTTATGCGGTTTTTGCACTCTACCAAATCACCTGTGCCGGTTTTCAGATAGTTTTTCGCTATATCGTATATCACGATATAGTGCTTTCCGGGGGATTTGTGTTGGCTCTGATAAATATGCATGACACCGCAGAAGCCTTCAAATTCCTTTCGCCAATTCCTCTCTTGGCATATTTCCGACGGATTGCGCAGTTCTACCGACACAACTCGTCCATACTGCTTTTTTATTAACTCTGCCATATCATTCTCCCTTCGCTTGCGTACCCCAAACATATCACACGTTCGAGACAATATCCAGCGTTTTTTTGAATCGTTATCAAATTGTTATCAAAGCTCCTTTCGGGATAGGTTAATACATAAGGATTCCTTGCCGCTTTGCCTGATTCTCACGGCGTTGCTTCTTGTCAATACCGTGGTAATCGATCTGATGCTCTTGGCTGTACATATCCTCACTTCGCTCGTCAAGGATGTTGCCTGCGTAATAAAAGAGATCGCATACACCGATGACGATCCGTGCGTTCAGCCCCTGCTCGATAGAACGTAGCACCTCACGGGCAGGCTCGTAGCCCTGCTCGGCTGCAGAGGAAAGGAAGGCTTTGCCTGCCTCATAGTCCTCGTACTCGTAGTAAAGCAGTAGCCCGACTCTTGTCTGTGTCCACGCATCTGTCCGTGCGGAACGCTCGAACCATTCCTTCGCTTCCTCGCGCTTGCCCTCGTCAAAGAGCATCTTGCCGTAGGTGTATTCCGCTTGGAAGCTACCATGAGAGGCGGCTCGTTTGAAATATTCCTTGGCGACGTCGGGCGACTTGTCCATCAGATATTTGGCGTATTCATACTCGGCGTAGCCGAAGCCTGCGTCCACAGCATTGCGGAGATAGCGGAGCTTATCGCTCGGTCTTTCGGTGAACTTTCCGTCACGGTAGGCTTTGTAAACGAGGTAAGCGGCGAGCTCAAGACCTCGGTCAGCCGCCTTGCGAAGCCACCATTCAGCGTTCTCCATATCGTCCGTCTTTTCAAGATAATATCTGCCGAGGCGATAGAACGTAATGGGTTCGTCGAATATCTCGGCACGGTGGGAAAGATAATTAAAATCATTATTTCTGTCCTTCATCTCGGAATAATCGTAGTCGATCTCTCGCTCCGGTTGCGCGGACGGAGAGGAAATCTCCGCCGCACTTTTGATAACAGCATTGCGAACCGATTTGAATTCTTCGTTGTCCTCGATGGGAATCTTGTCGGGAATCTCATCGGTATAGGTACGAACGATCTCGCATTGGTAGCTGTGCCATGCGTCATACATTGCCGAGATCTGTTCGTCAGCTCCGAGCAATTTTACAATATCCTTGACGAGAGCCTTGGTATTTTTATCGAGATATCCGTAGACCTTTTTGCCCTTATGATTTGAAAGCTTTTCGGAAAGCAGCTCCATTTTCATAATTAATTCGGGCGAGAAGGCGTGGTTGCCGCTACGAATTTCAGCGACAAGTGTTTCGATACGATTGCGACAACTCGTCTTGATATCATCTCTTGCCTCGGTCTGTTTCTTATAAATCTGAAGATGCTCTTGGCGAAAGATATCCGAGGCAAAGGTCTTCTTGATATTGTGAATGCCCTCGCGAGAAAGATACGGCTCCCCGGGTCGGGACGACCACACCATCATGTGGACGTGAGGGTTGGTTTCCTTGTTGTGATAGGCGGCGACCCAGCGCAGATTTGATGGAGTGATGCCCATCTCTTTGGCAATAATATTTCGTCGGGAGCGCAGGAGATTGACCCATTGCTCGGCAGAATTGTAGCCCACTCTCTCGGCATCCTCACGCTTCAGTGATATGATAAATCCCCACACGTTGCCGGGATGATTGTCGATCTCCTCACTGATTTTTGAAAGAGAAACGTCCACGCCCTCGTCGGAAAAGAGTCCGTGAGAGCCACGGCGCTCACCGATATAGCCTGCCATTCCGCTACGGAGGATCTGGGCGCCCTCGCGCGTTCCGATATACTGTGCGTATCCACCGCGCGACTGACCCTTATCGGTCTTGTGTCCGGGCTTATAGAACGGCGCTTTTACAATAATTTTTGCCATTCACACCTCGCAATCAGTAGCGGAAGGAGCCGTTGGTTTCCTTCATATGGCGGACGGCATCGGCACGCATTCGCTCCATATCCTCGTCGGAATATCCCAAGTGGTCGGCGAGAAGCTCGGTGAGAATTGTGATCTGAACGCCCATTTTGAATTCAATGTTTCGGATCCTTCCTTCGCTGTCCTTGATCTTTGAGTCCATTACCGACTCGAGAGAAGGCAGAAGGAATCGTTCCATATGCTCCTTTTCCAGCCAAGCACAGTAGAAATCCACGGCTTCACGGATGAATAAATTTCGGGACTTTTTGCCGTATCTCTCTGTGAGACGGTCGCAACGTTCCCATTGGGAAGGGGTAAGGCTCACGCCTCGGGATTCGAAATTTTGATTGTTATTACTCATGTGGTTTCACCTTGTGTTTTTCATAAAATTTTGAAAGGCGCCGCAAGCAGACATCAGAATTTGCGTTGCAACGCCTTGTATTTTTGGGGGTATCAGACTGACAGCCCCCGATTTTGGCACACAGCAGACATGAAGGCTGTTTTTTGCGATTCGTCATCAATCTGCAAAAAGCCTTGTTACACCGTGCTTTTTCTTCGCTCGGCGTTGCCGTGCGATGTGGACTGCCATGGCAATCAGACATGGCTTTATCCTGCTAAAAAAATAGGGGCTTTGAAAGCCCCCATTTCAGCGGTATACGGTTCACTTACTGTTGCGTTCACCGTATCAAACTCTGTTGTATCTCGTCTGCTCATCGAGCCACTCGAGGAGTCTGTCACGGGGGATAATGGTTCGCCCCTGAACGATCTTGAGCTTGGGGAAATTGTCCTCACGCACCAGCTCGTAAGCGCTGGCACGGGAGATACCGAGAAGGCCTGCCACTTCCATTACGGTGAGGAACATGGGAAGCTCATCTCGGTTCTTATACATCGACTGCTTCATTGAATCTACCTCCTTTCGTTGAGAATAAAAAAGGAGTGCCGAGATTTTTCTCGACACTCATAGGTGTTGTTTTTGCTATTTGATCAGCAGATGTCCGTGAGGAAAACCGTAGATATCTTCCGTGCGGTATCCTTCGGGAACGCTTTCGGGATTCACTCTGACAAGGTCGTAAGGCTGGAAGCCATCGACGGTTTTGATCTTGGAAAGAAGCCTGCGGTTGTCCTCGTAGAGCAGGCTTGCGAAGAGCAGATACCGCGCCGACTTGATATCATATTTCGATTTGTCGGGATGGTCGATCTCCGAGAGAAGCATGCAGAGGATATGGTCGTTCGCCACGTTCTTGGAGACGATTTTGAGGCAGGCTTGATAGACCTCGTTTGCCTCACCGCAGAGGATGAGCTTCTCGTCATCGTCGGCATCCTTCATGGCAGTTTGCATCGCCGTGATCTTGATGTGAGCCTCCGTGACCGCTTTGATAATGTTCTGCTTCTTGTAGGTATCGTTTGCGCCTGCATCGCTTGCATCCAACTCGAAGAGCTCGGACAGCAGAAGCGTCTTGGTGTAAGCTGCTCTGCCGGGGAAGGCGGCTACCGCGTCGTGAACGAAGGACATGGGGGCTTCGAGCTTGGCGGTGTTTTCGCCAACGTCTGCGCTCTCATCTCCCACGATGAATTTATAAAACGCAGGGAGATTACCGCCGTTCTTCTTTTTGAAGTTCTGACGGTAATGGCGTAGGCGTGAGAGCACCTTGGTGGAATCGGCAGAATACAAACGCTTCGCCTTGTCGATCTCCATGCCCGATAGTACGGCGAGGACGCAGATGTCACGGTAGATATCCAAGGGGTGGTATTCGCTCTCTCCTGTCACGTAGGCATCCCAAAGTAAACAGTTGAGGAACTGCGAAAGGTTGACGATCTCTCCGATCTTATTCTTTGCGATGGTCTGATCGAGTTTGGCAAGGCTTTTCGGCGTATTGACGTAATCGGTCTTACCGACAGGCTCTGCCTTGCATACGGGGACTTTGAGAATATCGTATGCGTTGACCACACCGTTTACGATCCATTCGTTATTGGTGACGAGCATAGAGTCGGAGTCGTAATCGCAACCGTTGAGCCTCTGCTGGATATTGCTTTCAATCGCATTCACGCAAATGATGTTGGGCGTGAGATTGAAGTATCGCAACAGGTCATAGCAATGCACGTTCTTTGCAAGGTAGAGGTTGCCCATGGTGATGTGAGGACTGCGCGCGCAGAGCACCATCTCGCCGTGAGCGAAGCCTGTTGTGCAGACCTGCCCATCCTCAAGGGAGAAGGATTCGGTCGGCTCGTAGTTCTCGTCGGTGAGCGCCACAAGGAATTCGTAAGCATTTCCGAACAGCACCTGATAGTTACCGCAGACGGCAACTCTTCCTTTTCTCAGCCTTCTCTTGAAGTACTTCGTGGTATCGCTACGGAAGGATTTGTAGAACTCGGTCTGCTCGAACAGCGGTGTACGGCAGGTCATATCGAGAACGGTGTCCCGACGGTACTTGGCAAGGTCGGGCAGTTCTTCTTCCGCAATGGTGGCGTTGTAGGTGGTCATGTTGATCTGATAGCGCAGAAAGGGAGAACGGTTCAGTATATCCTGAAGATACTCAAAGGACGGCTCAAGGAGCTTGCCGACGCCCTCGCGGGTAAGCCCGATGGTATTGAGAAGCTGATAGTTGGTATATGCCATCATGCCGTCCATCAGAGGAGCGTCGTGGTCAGCCTTGACCACACCGAAGACAGAGCTGTTCTTGCCTTCGTAGAGCGCGTCGAGAAAACGCTTGCACTTCTGCTCGAATGGCATATCCTTTGGCATGAACTTGAGGTACTTCACACTGCTCTCGGTGATGACCAGCTTGATGTCCTTGATGTCTCTCGCCGTGGTATAGCCTGCGAGCTGGCTGACCTGCGTGATACAGTTATCCGCAAACCATTGTTGCAGGTTGGTGTTGAAGGCGCAGGTCTTGAAGAAACGGTTACGCAGAAGCATCATGCCATGGTTGCCGTATCCATTTTCGTTGAACACTTCAGTTTCCAGCAGAGCCTCGCCGTCCCAGATCACGTTTTCGATCTCGGTTTCTTCTTCCTCTGCTCTAAGGTCGTGAGCGTCTGTTTCCTTAACGCAGACGGCATCTGCTTTGAAGCGGCAGACTCGGTCACGGATGATGAGGATAGCCTTCTTGGGGAGTTTGATGACGTTTTCAATGCTGCTGAGTGTGAGCGCGATATACGCCTGCCAAGAGGCTTGGTCGGAGGCGGTATCGGCAGAGAGGTCGCAGGAGCCCCATGCCATCATATCCGCATACAGCGGCTCGGCAATGAAAAGACAACGACCGTCACGGCTCGCTCCCGCGCTTCGCTTGTAGCGAACGTAGTGGATGCCGTCGATATCGAAGCCATGTGTGTAGAGATGCTCACGGATATCCTGACAGGTGAAGGCGGTGGGAATGACCTTGTCGCTTCGCTTATAGGAGCGCGTGTCGGGATCGTATTTGAAATACTTGCCGAGTAATGCATCCGGCAACGGTTCTTCCACGGGGGGCATATCCGCTGTCCTCTCGGTAGGATACGTCTATTGCGATCAGCGTTGGTCTTCCGTTAACGATGCGGACGCAGATGTGGTCTTCCATCTCCTCATCGGTCACACTGTAACCGTTGAGAACGTAGCGGTTTCCGTAGGACTCGTATACCTTGACGGCTCTGTTGAAGAAGAGGTTTACAACGGCACGGCAGAATCGCTTCTTGCCATCGAGATAGGAATATCCGATCTCATCCTCATGCCGATCGTACACCTCTGCGAGCTTCAAGGTATCAAGGCTCTCGTCGAGAATGCCTCGGAAGGCTTGAGGATCGGGCTTGCCATTCTTGGTGGCAGTAAAGCCCTCGTTCTTATACGGCACACTGCCTTCAAGAGACATGATGCGCATGCTTTCGTATTTCTTCGTCGCCATTATAACACCTCCTTCTTCTGTGATGCTTTTATTTTACCATATTTTGCGACTTTTTTCAAGGAACTCTTTGTAAATTGAATTTCGGACAAAGGGGAGAAGCGTAAATATCAGTGGGTCATAATGACCCATTGATTTTTCGGCACGCTCGCCGAGGCTTTTCTTTGATTACAGAGGCTCAATTTTTGCGGTTCGTTTTCAAGTCCTCAAAATGAGGCCTTGAAAAGCGGACGGGCAGAAACATTGTGAGCTAACCGACAAAATGTCGGCAAGGTCAGCCCTGATATTTTCTCTCTACCATTTATCCGAAATTACGATTTTGCACGAAATAGCACAAAAGGCTGAAATTTCAAGGCTTTTGGGGTATTTTCGAAGGCTTTTCACGAAATGCTGAAAAAGGAAACTGTAAGTTTGAGCCTCAAAAATGCAATTCTGTGTTTGAGGTTTGCTTTGGTACATTTCATACTCACAAACCACATTGCGGCGAAAGCCTTTTCTTTGGCTACAGTGACGCGCTTTTTGAGGGGTGAAGTGGTCTGGGCCCCAAGGGCCCGAGCCAGTTTTATGCAACTTATAGGGTGGGACTTTGGGGCCCACCCTATAATCATGATGCTGCTATAGGGGTGGCCCGCGGGGCCACCCCTATAAATTTTCATCCTCGCCCAATGGCAGAAGGAAGGATTCAGCCATCAGCTGCACTCCGAGTCGGAAGCCGTAGGAAAAGGCATCGCGCTCGGTGATGCTGTGCATCTCGTTCATACATTCCTCGAATTTTTCCAGTGTTTCCTTCTGCTTTTCCGTGAGTGTGCCGTCCAGTTCCTCGCGATTCCGGGCTACGAGTTTGAGCAGTTCCTTCAGTCGCTTGTCGCCACGAGTACATTGCTCGAATGGAGAGATGTTGCCGTACCATAGCTCGTCAATTGTTTTCATCAGACCCTCCCGACAACCCAAGTACTTCTCCCAGCGTATGAGCCGCTATCAGCTTGTCCATCCATGTGATCAGTTCGGGCGCTGTCTGCAGCTTGTAGCCATTTTTCAAACTCTCGAACACTCCGCACACGACCGTGTCACTTGCCGATGGATACATTGAATGTATCGCGTCCATCACTCGTAATTCTTCTTCGGTATAAGAGAATAGTGGCTGCACACCGAGATCGACCTCGGCAATACAGCCACCGTTCTTTTTTAGTTGTTCCGCCGATTTCGGCGTTTGCTGTATTTTCCGTTTTTCCATTATCCGTACCTCCTTCGGTTGGTATACACAACATACCACAGAAGGCAGAGGAAATCCAGACCAATAACGATTAGTTATCAATTAAGTAACAATTGATTTTGCCAAAGATCGTCAAGCGTTCTCGTTGCCTTCTCCGGTTGTTGCTGATCTGATTTCGATTGTTTCTGACAAGTCTTTAAATCCCTTACTACCACGTACATAACATCGTCTCAAATAATCGTGTCCACCGTCCACGGCACAATCTCCGCATTTGCATTGAACGTAGTCATGTCGATATTGGGATTCGATGATATCTCCGCAATTGTTGCATTGAATGGCATTTCTTATGATTCTTCTCATTTTGCACCTCCTTGTTTTGGTAGCACACAATATACCACAGAAAATGTCACAAGTCCAGCGAACAGCTGAAGAGTTATCAATTAAGTAACATGTCATGGCAGAAGAAAAAGGATGGCTCGTGAGAACCATCCTTTAGGACAATGTTTTTTGAAATTTATGCTTCAGCTTCGTCACGCGTTATACGATAGTATGACAGAACCTCTAATACTTTTTCGTCGTCGCATTCAAATTCGCCATCCTTAAACTTGTTAATTGCAATAATGTTTTTTGCTGATTCAAGCTGCTCCGGCGACAATGCTGTAAACTTATCCCACCACTCATTAGCCAAATCACAATCGTGTTTGGTTACGGTGGTATATCTATCAGCAAGTCGAGAGCGCAAGTCGGCATCGTAAATTCTTCTGTATATGATGAATGTTTCGGGCATCCAAAGTATCTTCATAAACTCGTCAACATCGCGTCCAAACGCTTCTTCGAAGAAGTCAACTCCTCGTCCGATCTTGCCCTTGGTTGAGTTGAGAACGGCTTGCACAGCGCGAATGAACTTTCTATTCCAATGCTTGCCGATATAATCGCGGTTCATAAAGAACTCTTTATCATTGATAGGATGGTATTTCATCGGGAAAGAATATATGCTTGCACCTAATTCTTCGCACAAATCGACGTTCATTCGTAAGCGATAATACAGTTCTTCGGGCTTGTCCTCAAAGTTATACAAGAGATAATTTGAAAGGCTCTTTATACCGCTTCCAACCGCTGTTCTAATTGATTTTTCATAAATATCTCTCAACTGCCAATGGTCAAATGCGATACGCAAAGGATAGATATTAACCTCGGCAAGTTTGTTCATATTTGCTTCTGTAATCAAACGGGAGTCTATGCCTTGGTTGAAATCAACTATACGCTTTCTCTTTGAAGTCTTGTGAGTTTTTTCATAAAGCGGACGCACATATTCATCCAAACCCAAGATGTCTTTCTTTGAAGCCGTATAGTAATAAAGGCAATGCGCTTCTTCTAACTTAAGATATAGTTCGGTTTTTTCTGCATCATCCTTCAGCTTTTCCATTATCTCTTTGTAGATTGAAATTGCCTTTCGAATGTACGCACGATCATTATAAGAATCCTTTAGGTTGTTGATGGTCACTTCATACTCGTTCGGAGGAGTGTAAGTTGCTCCGACACCAAAACCGCACTCTTTAATTTCGTCAATAATCTGATCATAACAGTTTGAAGCTAATACGTTATTATCAAGCAAAAGCAAATCTTTTCTCGCGCCAAAACGTTTATCCGTAAATTCAATTCGCTTTTTCAAATTGATATAATCACAATACTGTGGTTCAAGCTTAGGAACAGCACAGAAACGACATTTGTTCACACAGCCTCTTGTCATATAAGCAAAGTAGGCATTATTTGCTGGGTAAACATAGTCGATTTCCTCCAATATAGAGTAATCAAGAGGTAATTCATCAATAATCAACGTATTGTCGGGATCAATATCTCCGGGATGATTTAACAAGCCTATGAAAGGCTTGATGCCCGTGGCAGCATATACTTCATCAGCAAGGAGCGACGACATAATACCGCCTACCATAACATCTTCTTCCTTCTTACAAAGTTGCTTTGCGAAGTTTATAGTATCAATGGTAATATCCCAATAAAAAGTAAATAGGGTTGTAATACCGACTTTATCAAATCTCGGTTTTGTAAAATACTCTTTATCCTTGTACTTTTTTCTATATTCCTTTACAACATCAAGAACGATATCATCTTCAAATATAGGGTCTGATTCAAGAATGGCGTATTTACCAAGTTTAATAAAATCGAAAAGAGTGGGATAATAATCCTTCCAAAATATCTCGGGGAGAATTATCGAAAGATGATTTATTAAATCATCGCATATCAACTCCACCGCTAATAAACGCATATCGCCTTTATAAAAACGAACATCGTCGCCAACGGTACGGTAATATGTAGCCAATTTCATCAATCCCATAGGGGGATATTTGTTGTTATAATTGGGCTCGATCAGCAAAACTTTTCTATTCATAGGGGTTATTTCATCTCTTCCTTGATTTTATCTATTATCTGCTCGGCGATTTCTTTGGGAGCCACATCGGTGATAATGGTCAAGATCTTGCTTACAAGCTTTCTTTCATTTCTTGAAAGTTTAGACAAACTATCGGTAACAAAAGTTTTCTTCTTATCTTCAGTTTTGGTGGTAACCGTAGTTTCTTCTGCCCTTTTCTTCAGTTTATCGGCTTCGTATTTTTTGCCAATGCTCTTTCGCACTTCTGAGATTGGAGAAGCTGTATCATCATTATCCAATTTGTCTAAGCGTTTGCGAGCTTCTTCGGCACTGCGCTTAGCTTTCTCAATGTCAAACTGTAACTTTTGGCGTTCTTCCTCGTTGACAAAACCGCTTTTTTCTTTCTTTTGATATTCACTTACAGCCGCTAAGTATTCTTCTTGGCGTTTATAATCATTCTTGACTCTGTTTGCTTCATAATACAACTTGTGTAAAACATCGAAGAAATATACTCTGAGCAAATCCTCAAATAACACTCGTGTTTCATTTTCATTAAAATAATCACGCTGAGAGTTGGGAACTAATTGCTTGTTCACTGCAAATACTTCGCCAACAAAGTAGTAATTACCTCGGGGTTCTTTAAATAGTGCCGTCAGCACGTCATCGTTTCCAAGCTGTATGTTTGCACTACGAACACGTAATCCACGCATAGCATTTGCTTTTGGAATTTGCTTTTCAAAGCGCGAAAGACCGACCCACATCCAAGCAATCAAGTTACCATTAGTGTCACGGAAATCCTTAAATTCGAGCTTGGAGATTTCATCATAGTTTTTCAAAGATGAACCGCTTTGTTCCTTCAGTTTAGTGGTATATTCTTTGAAAATCTGACAGCCGTTTACTCTAACGCAATATTCGTCTATGTTGTAGCCAATGGTTTTAGCGTAAGAATATATGTTCGTTCTAAGAATAAACGTGTTTTTGTATGGGACAGGTGCGATAAAACTCAAATATTCTCTAACTTTAGCGTCATCCAACAAATCTGTATTTTCTTTGTTGATATCAAACATTTCAACTTCAAAATAGTGCTTTTCGGGCATTTCATTCTCAGTTGAATATGTAACAATAGCGTCCCATATTTCATCGAGCGTATATTTTTTGTTCTCGACAAGCATTGCGCGCATTTTTTGAGCATCGCAAGTCATAATGGATTTTACAGATTCTCCGGCATAGCTCGTTGTAAACTTCAATGTTTTACAATATGCCAAACCGCACAGACGACCGATTCCTCTAAAACCTTTGTTTTTTCCGATTTGCTTATTGCTGTTAGCGATGTCGCCCACATCCTCAATAAACATTTCAGAGCGAACCCCAGTTGCATTATCCTTGATGCTGATATATCTCTTATGAGAATCGGTAAAGATATCAACTGAACCTTCGTTGGGAGCAAGTAATCCAATTTGTGTAGCAAGATCTATTTGGTCACAAGCATTTTGAATATATTCTCGATAAATAACCTTGGAATCGGAATACATACCCGTTGTAAGGTTATCGAGAATGTTTTTTCCTACTGTTGCCATAAACTTCTCCTTATTTGAACTGCTTATAAATGGGCTTGGGGAACTTAATACTTAACAAAGAGCGAAAGACAGGGTTTTGAATAATATATTCGCCCTGCTTTAAGCGCGTCATCATTGTTTTATATACCGAAGGAATACTCTTATAATCGCTCTTTGTAACCTCGATAGAGTTAGTACGGCCATAAGCGTGAGTAGAACAGTTACCTGTAACTCTATCGTGAATCGCACTTCTAAACTGTTCAGCTGCAAAGAGAACTACTCCGAGAGAACGTCCACGCTCAGCAACATCAAGAACTTGGCGTAAGATGGGCGAGTTTTTTGGGGTTTCTTTGGAAGCATACTTGTTCAACTCATCAATAAAGATAACAATTCGAGAAGGAGGATTGACACCTTCTTCGCCCGCATATTGTCCTAACTGCAAATCATAAATAGTACGAATGGCATCACCAAACACATACGCCTGCTTATCTTAAGAAAGCTTTGCAATATCGATGACGTGTACTTCGTTCTTTTTGATATATTTCATAGCATCACCAATACGAATTTCGCCATCGCTTTCGCGGATATCTCGTGCAAAGATTTTGTTATCGGTAATACTCTTGTTGATAATACGATAAAACTTTCTCCAGCTCGCAACGGGGATTTCTTTGTCTTTGCCGGAAGATTCCGTAGAACACTTTTCTTTGACGGCTTCAAGAAATTCTTGCCAATCATTCACTTGATTGAACTTGCCTTGTCCCGACATTATGTAACTGATGATGGATTCCATTGTCTGAGTGGAGTCATCAATGTTCGCAAACATAAGGTCAAGGTTTTCTTTATCGTATTTATAGATATACTTGAACTTCTTTGCTTTTTTCTTCTTGATATTATCCTCAACTTCTTCGGGAGTCATATATGTGTTCCAATGACGAGTTTTCGGAATAGAGTAAGGATAATAGTATTGAACATTTTTGAAAGGCTCTGCGGGCAATCCCAATTTTTCGTAGATTGCGAGAGTTTCCTTGCGAGCTTGCTCGGGATTACTCTCGTCAGAAAAGTCATTCAACTGATCGATTGCGAGAAGGTCTTTGCCCTTAACGTTAAATAATACAAACGCTACACTATCCTCGTCCTCATCTTTGGGATTCTTCTTCATATAACTATCTTGAATTGCTTTAAGGAGAAACATCGCATACGACGTTTTTGAAGCAAGACCAGAAATACCCGAAATGTTGAGGTGGGCACCCTCGGGACCGATAATGAACTTTGAATTAAGATTTACGGGCAAGGTAACCTTTTCACAGTTCTTTGTTCCTTCGTACATTTCAAGGTATCCACATATAAGAGGATTACGAATATCTTTCAAACCAAGAGCGTAATTGATCTCGTCAGCCGTCGCCAACATAACTTTCGCATTGCTCTGAAGGGGAATATAAATGTTTGCAGTATTGCAAATTACCTTGGCGCTTACATAGTTCATACCTACACGAAGTGTATTTTCTTCCGCATCAACATCACCAAAATCGCTTGATATAAAATTGGTCAAAAAGCTTGCAGCATCGGTAATATGTGCAATATCTTCGATAACGCCATAAGAAAAAGAGTTGTTAACGTGCTGAACCTTAACGATATCAAACGGGTTCAGAATAAGCTCCGGATCCGTCCAAAAAGTAAAATCGTCAATCGTAGTAGGGTTCTTTTCTGTCGCCAATACACGACCTATAATATTATTAGCCATTTATTCATCCTCCTCAAAACAGATGCAGAAACATTTCTGCGCTTATGTACTTACTCTTAACATAGGATTCGGTAAGGAATACTGGGTAGAGATGATTTGCCCATCGTCTATCCGTACCATAACAAGTAGGGTTGCGTTCATTAATAATGTTTGCGGATATCAAATCTATAACATCGGTGTCAATTCCGTTATCGATTTCCTCATCCATCATTATTTTTTCGACCTTGACTACTCCATCAAACGGTGTTTGAGTACGTTTTTTATCGCGCAAACGGATATACCATACACCAAACTGAACATCGCCCAAAAACTCTCTATTTTCATATCTTGCTACAGGAGTTCTGTGAAAAACGGGAAGATCTGCGATATAGTTGGAATTAGGCTTCCCCGTGTGGTCCAAACAGCTTTCGGGATTGAAATATTTCGAAACACCAATGACCCAACTGTAATTATGTTTTATCTTCTGCAAAGTTCTCAGATCTTCGCGACCCGTTTTCATCACTTTGTATTCAAGAGAACCATCTTTCAAAAGATAGCTGTCTTGCCCCAAGCGTTTATCTTTTACAAGTTCTGCAACCATTCGCTTTTCAGCTTCAACCATATAATCTTGGATTACACCAATGGCAACACTATCCAGCTTAGTATCAGGTGTCCCCGTTTTAGCGGTTGAATACGGCAAAATTGCAGAAAAATGCAAACCAAGACGCTGCAATTCTTCGCTTTCATTGAGCTTTTTTACTTTTGAAGCGAAGAATGCCGTATCATTCCAACCGTCAGCATTTGCTTTATCTGGCAGAGCTAACACAAGTTCTCTGTAAAAGCGTTCTTTATGCATGCGCTTATCGTCGCGCCGACAACAGCCAACACCAATCTGACCTGCCACAACGGGAAAGACTTGCTTGTTGTATGCTATATCATCAACCTTAAAAACGTGCCTTGATCCATCAAGAAAGTATTTCAGCAACGGTTCTGCGCCAACTTGATGCAATTGGTCAGCAAGCGGTTTTAAATCACGAGGCTTTTTGAGAGCTTCCGTTTCTCCGGAATCTTTCCATTTCATTATTTTGTTAGGATCGTCATCATAGTCAATAGAAGGCACACCGATGGAGTCATAGCTGTATTTATAAGTGTGATAGCTTTTTCCTTTGGTTTCCTTCTCGATAATTTCCATTATTTTAGGCATTATTAGGTCTCCCTTCCAAAAGAGAATTACTGTTCAGCTGCTTTCCCGCTCTTAATCCACTCATCGACCTCACTGGGCTTATACTTCCAGCCGCGACCGACCTTGTGGGCAGGCATGCCTTTTTCATTTATCCAAGTGAGCAGGGTGTCGCGTGTTACGCCGAGGTAGGCGCACATCTCTTTGGTGGAATACCAACGTTCAGGGATCTGATTCATTTCTTGCATTTTTATGACTCTCCTGATAGATATAATTATACATTTTTCATTATATCACACAATCTGACAAAAATCAAGTGTTATTGCCGAATAGTGCAGAAAAGTGTTATCCCCCCTTCGAAAAAGGTATAAGGGGTATACTGACATCGCTCTTATCTTTGATTACTCCGACGCAGTTTTGGGATAGTGAAGCTGTTGGAATCTTATTATGCTGAAATGCACATCTCCCGAAAATATGCATAATTCGCATTTTGAACCATCCAGAAATATGCACAATTCAAGTTTTTCAATACCCAAAAATATGAATTATTTTGATTTTTCAATATCCGAAAATATGCATAAGGGTTGACAGGGCGGCAATAATATGTTATAATAAGGCTCAAGAAACGAGGTGATTTTTGTGTTAAAACGTAAAATGTACGACACTTTACTTGCATGGAAAAATAGCGAAAAGAAGGAGTGCCTTTTGGTAAAGGGCGCGAGACAGGTTGGTAAGACCTATCTGATCCGAAAATTCGGAGAAAAAGAATACGATAGTTTTGTGGAAATCAACTTTCATGAGCAGAAGAGCCTGAAGGTCATATTTGACGGTGACAAGACGGCAGAAGAAATATACAAGCGCCTGACGGCAAACGTTCCGGGTGTTAAGCTGATTCCGGGCAAGACTCTGATCTTCCTCGATGAAATCCAGAAGTGCGCAGGAGCGCGTACCGCATTGAAGTTTCTTGCAGAAGACGGGCGTTATGATGTTATCGCATCGGGTTCACTTCTTGGTTTGTCCTATGGCAAGGATGACGATAACGAAGTCGAGCCTGTGGAGTCCATTCCCGTGGGTTACGAAAAGACCGTTATGATGTACTCCATGGATTTTGAGGAGTTTTTGTGGGCTTACGGTTACACCGAGGAAACGATTGCCTATCTGAAGAGCTTTTACGACTCGAAGGAAAAGATCCCGCCCGAGATCCACGAAAAATATGAGAATCTGCTCCGCGAATATCTTGTTGTAGGTGGAATGCCCGAGGTCGTGGCAAGCTTTGCCGAGTTTAAGGATTTCACCAAGGTGCAGGAGATCCAAGATAAGATCTTGGCATCCTACGCAGACGATATTTCCCAACACGCCAAGGGGGCTGAGAAGGTGAAGGTTCGCCAGTGCTATGACAGTATTCCTCGCCAACTCGCCAAGGAGAATAAAAAATTCAAGTATTCCGAGATCGAGCACAAGGCGACCTCGCGCAAATACGGCGATAGTGTCCAGTGGCTTCGTGACGCGAACATGGCGTATATGTGCTACAACACCACGCTGCCGACGTTGCCACTGAAAGCTTATGAGAAGGACAATGAGTTCAAACTCTACATTGCCGACACCGGGCTTTTGCTCGCATTGTTTGGCTTCGCAACCAAACAGGCGCTTCTGAACGGAACGCTGAAGGGATTTGCCAAGGGCGGCATCTATGAGAATTTCGTTGCCGAAACGCTTGTGAAGAATGGTTATACGCTTCACTACTACAAGCAGGGCGACAGCTCCGAGCTTGAGTTTGTGATTGAAAAGGACGGCGAGGTTATTCCGATCGAAGTGAAATCCGGCAACGCTCCGACAAAGTCGCTCGACTCATTTATCAATAATTTTGAGCCGTCCATCGCTTTCAAGCTGATTGGCGGTAATGTGGGTGTGACGGAAAAGAAATTCACTCTCCCTCATTTTCTCGCTTTGTTTATCTGATGGCACTGCCCTCGGTAAAACGGGGGCATCGTAATCTTTGATTACAGCGTATCACTTTTTGATCCGCGAAGGACTTGAATATTTCTCTGTTTTATGCTATAATGGTTACAGTAAAAATCCACCTCGGGTTGGAGCTTGCGACTCGTGTGAGGTGGTATGGATATACAGGATTTTGGTGCTGACCACAATCTTGACCATCTACGGCTTCGGACTACGTGGGAATTATGGACTTTACAGCACGCAAAAGCACGGATTTCGGACGAAAAAGCACGGAAAAGCACGTAAAATGAGGCAAAAAACTGATGCTTTTGCATTTGGGACGTCGATGCCGCAGGTTCGAATCCTGTCACTCCGACCAAAAATCATCCGAAAATGAGGTTTCCGCCCCGCTTTCGGCTGATTGCTGCTTACAATTGATATATTTCCTTTGCTTATTGCAACTCGGCTTTGAGCCGTGAAACAGATCTGTTATTCTAAAACCGCAAATATGGAATTTCCAATGCAATACTACAAATAACGGAGGTATAAATAGTGAAGATTAGTAATTTTGAATTACCTGATAGCGGTCTTGTCCTTATTGCCGGACGACCGGGCATTGGAAAATCCTATGTTGTTCTTGAAATGGCAAATGACCTGAATCAGAAAGGCATAAAACCGGTCCTGCTATATGCAGACGGACAGAAGTCACACTCTTCCTGCCATTATGAAAATGGGGTGGTGCGAGAATCCCCTTCAGAACTTTCCCGTGTCAAAAAGGTATATCCGGGCCTTCCGTATATTGTAGAGGATTATGCTACACATTACTTTTTTCTCCAATGGGAAGTTCTGATTAAAAATATTATTGAATTCGAACATCCGAAAGTAATTTTTATAAATGCTCTTGTTCATCCGAGCAAATCTATAACCGGCAACATATTGAAATATCTTCAAAATATTGCAAAGGAAAATGATATTCTGATAATTGCCGAGAGTCAAGTCTCGAGAAACGTAGAAAGAAGAAAAGATTGTCATCCGGGGGTAAACGATATAAAGTGTAACCCTGAGGCACTCCGATATGTTGATCAATGTGTTTTTGTCTATCGGGATAGTTATTATACGCAAAATGAGGGTGCAGAACATAGTAAGATTGAGGTTTATTCCGCTGAACAAATGGTTTCTATCCCATTTGATATACAAAAAATATTCTGTATAAAAACATGTACAGCCTTATAAATTGCGCTTTCATATCCGCACGAATAGCCTCATGATAAACGAACTCCCAGATTGATTTGACCGAAAGGAAAAACGATTATGAAAAACGAAGTATTAGACATAATCATACCATTTATTGAAGCAACGAAAAATGACCGCCCTACACCTTACCGAACAAGGGCTGACCACATATTTCGGCTATGCCGAAATGGGTCAGCCCTTATTCGTTGTCTTTTTCTCTCTCCCTATTCCCGAAATTCCTGCTTCTCCGGCAGTATCAGGTATCATTTTGCAATCATTTTTATTCAAGTCAATTTCCCGATGGCTTTTTCAGAATCCCGTTCTGTCAAATCTGCGGTCCAGCGTCGCTTTGGTCATCTCCATTGCCACGGGACGACCGTGCGGACAGAACGTAATCTCGGGCAGGTCCATGAGTTGCTTCACAACCCACGCGATATGCTCGGGTGCGTAGACCCGCCCCGCCTTGATTGCCGCTTTACACGCCGCCTGATAGAGCGCTTTCTCAAAGATAATGTCCCGCGTCAGTTTCACGTTTCCCGTGTTGTCAAGGAGCCGCCCCGCCATGGTGCTGAGCATATCCCCCACCGCGTTCGTCTCCACGCCCTCGGGGATTCCGTCCGCCGAGACGGTATTCCTTGCGTAGTGCAGCCGGAATCCAATCTGCGTCAGTTCGCTGTCAAAGCCGTGCAACGCCTCGACCTCTCCCGTTGTCAGCATAACCTCCACGGGCAACATCAGCATCTGCGAAACGGGCTGTGCGCGGTGCAGTCCTGCTTTCAACTGCTCAAACAGGATTCGTTCGTGTGCCGCATGTTGGTCAACAATCAGTAGTTTATCCCCCGTTTCCACCAGTATATACGCGTGGAACACGTCCCCGATAATCCGATATTCGCGGACGGGTGCGGGCGCTTCCGCGGTGTTCGCCTCGGATTGCGGCGGGACCGTCTCGGTCTGCATCGGCGCACTTACAGGAACCTCCTGCGCTGCCATTGGCGCTCCCGTCGGCAGTTCTGCGGACGGTTGCTCCCGAACCTGCTCGGGCGATTCCTGACGCACGCTCTGTGTGGGAGAATCCGTCGGAACCGTTGGAACCGTCGGTGTCACCGGCGTCGTGGGCGCAACGGGTGCCACAGGTGCTTTCCCGCCGCCCGCGACCATGTTTCGGTACTCCTCCGCCGTGACCCGCGCAGGCGGCGCGTTTTGCGGGCGCTCTCCCTGCGGACGCGGGTCGGGTTGCGGTTGCGTTCTGCCGCCGAGGTCATAGGACAACTGCCGCCGTGCGAGCGATTCGGGGCGCTCGTTTTCAATCGACACCGTTGCCGCCGAGACCTTGCCCCCCGGGAACGCAAACGGGTTTCCGACCGAGGGCATTCCCCCATCCAGTCGGATGGTCGGGCGCGTGACGTTGCTTTCCAATGCCGCGCGGACCGCGTAGTATACCGCGTCGAAAATGGCTTTTTCGTTTGAAAATTTGACCTCCAGTTTGGCGGGATGCACGTTTACATCGACCCTTGTTGGGTTGACCGTGACGAACAGCACGCAGCACGGAAACTTTTCGGGCGGCATATAGGACGTATACGCCTGCTCCAGTGCCGCCATGACGGTCTTACTCTTGACATACCGCCCGTTGACGAAGAAGTTTTCCCCCGCGCGGGTTGCCTTATAGTTGTCTGTCCTGCCGATGAAGCCGCTGACCTCGATGCCGTCGTCCTCGGTCTTCAACTCAATCAGGCGGTTTGCAAACTCCCGTCCGAACAGTGCGTAAATGGCGCTCCGCAGGTTGCCGTCCCCTGCCGTTTCCAGTTTGAGGACGCCGTCCGCCACCAGTCGGACCGCAATCTGCGGGTTGGACAGCGCGATTTTCTCCACATAGGTCGTCACCGCCATGGTTTCGGTCACGTCCTTTTTCAAAAACTTCCGTCTTGCGGGGACGTTGGCAAACAGGTTTTCGACCATCACCGTCGTTCCGACCGAACACCCCTGCTCGTTCACCGTGACGTTCTCGCCGCCGTGCGCCTCCAGCATTGCGCCGAACTGCGCATCCTTTGTTCTTGACAGGATTCGCAGGTCCGACACCGACGCGATTGCCGCCAGTGCCTCGCCGCGGAAGCCGAGCGTGGCGATGCCGTCCAAATCCGCCGCGCTTTTGATTTTACTGGTTGCGTGTCGGCGAATTGCGACGGGCAGGTCCTCGGGTACCATTCCGCACCCGTTGTCGGTCACCCGCATCAGTGTGATGCCGCCGCGCTGAATCTCAACCGTGATACTCGTTGCGCCTGCATCGATGGCGTTCTCCATCAGTTCCTTGATGACCGACGCGGGTCTATCGACGACCTCCCCCGCCGCAATCAGGTTCGCAACCGCGAACGACAATACGTTGATTTTTCCCATGTTTCTCTCTTTCTTTTAAGACCTCGGGGCTTTGCCCCGAACCGGAAGACCTCGGGACTCTGTCCCGAACCGGAAGCCCTCGGGCTTTGCCCGAACCCACTTAAAAACTTCTTGAAAGAAGTTTTTAAGAATTTCAAGAACTTTAATCAAGGGGGATTTTCCCCCTCTTTTTATGTAGTGCTGATTCTTTGTAGCCGTTTACGCTCTACGAATTCCGGCTGCTTCGAGCCGCATTCCGCCAGCGAAATGCGGACGTTTTCACTCTCTCCGCTACCGGATAGAAGCGGTTCAGGTTAGTTGTTGATCGGGACGGAACGATATATTTCTATGGGGAATGCAGATTTATCCCCCCTCATCAGTCGCTTACGCGACAGCTTCCCCCCCCCCAAGGGGAAGCCTTTTATACGCCCGTGCGAACATGGTGAATACAATTTCGGGAAGCAAACAAAAAATCAAGAAACAAGCAGAATTACAAAAGCAACCAAGCTTCCGAATTTCCACTCGCCCGTCCTGTTGTGAAAAATGAAGGGGGGTGCAAAGGCTTCCCCTTGGGGGGAAGCTGTCGCGTAAGCGACTGATGAGGGGGGATAAATCTGCACTTACAAAAGGCATACACTCTCCCTACGCACCCCACCCACAAATCGGGCGCGAAGCCGTACTCTGCAAAGCCCTCGCACCTCCCAATCCACCAAAAACTTCCCTGCGCGGCAACCGCCACCCTCAAAACGCAGGAAATCTTTTCGCACCAATCCGGCGGTTGCCGTGCAGGGAAGTTCGGGGAGAGTCAGGGAGGTTTGGAGGGTAGAGAACCCCCTCCGAAAGGGGGTTCTCTGCGCCTCCAAGGTCTTCACAACCGCTTCTTCAAATCGAACAGGAACGTCATGCATTCGAGGGGGGAGAGGGTGTTCAGGTCGACCGACTTCAACTCGGTGATGATCCGGTCGTTGATGCAGTCATCAAGTGTCAGCGCACCGTCGTCCGGCTTCGCAGGCGCATCCTTTGCAGACGCCGCCGAAACCGCGCGGGAAGTCGCTTCCACCGACGCCAGAACCTCACGCGCGCGCTTGATGACCTCGTTCGGAAGTCCCGCCAACTTTGCCACCTCAATGCCGTAACTATCGTCCGTTGAACCGCGCACAATCTTGCGTAAGAACGTGATGCTGTCGCCGCGTTTTTTCGCCACCACGTTGTAGTTGACGATTCCGTCAAACTCACCCTCCATCGAGGTCAGTTCGTGGTAGTGCGTTGCAAACAGCGTTTTCGCGCCGATTTTGCGGCTGTTCGTGTACTCCACAATCGCGCGGGCGATGCTCATGCCGTCAAAGGTCGAGGTTCCGCGCCCCACCTCGTCGTAAACAATCAGACTCTGCCGCGTTGCGTTCTTAAGGATGTAGGAGACTTCGTTCATCTCCAACATGAACGTCGACTGCCCCGACGCAAGGTCATCCGACGCGCCCACGCGCGTGAATACCTTGTCCACAACACCGATGCGCGCCTCCGCCGCAGGAACGAACGACCCGAGTTGCGCCATCAGCACAATGAGCGCCACCTGCCGCATGTAGGTGGATTTACCCGCCATGTTCGGTCCCGTGATGAGCATCAGACGGTTGTGGTTCGTGTCCAAATCCGCGTCGTTCGGAACGAAGTAACTGTTTTTCACGAACTGCTCCACCACCGGATGCCTGCCGTCCCTGACGTGAATCACGTCGCTCTGGTCGACCTCGGGGCGCACGTATTTGTTCTTCTGCGCCACCGCCGCCAGAGACTGGTAGCAGTCAATCTCCGCCAGAATTGCCGCCGTGCGCTGAACGCGGGCGCTCCGCTCGGCAACGAAATTCCGCACCTGTTGGAACAGTTCATACTCCAGCGCGCAGATTTTATCCGATGCGCCGAGTACCGTTGCTTCCATGTCCTTCAGCTCATCGGTGATGTAGCGCTCGGCGTTCGCCAGCGTCTGCTTGCGGATGTAACGGTCGGTCGGCACCTGCCCCACAAACGATTTCGTGACCTCGATATAGTACCCGAACACGCGGTTGTAGCCCACGCGCAGAGTCTTGATTCCCGTCTTTTCACGCTCCTCGGCTTCAATCCTGTCGCGCCATCCCGTGCCGTCCGACATGATTGCCCGCAGGTGGTCGACCTCGGCATTGTAGCCGTCCTCAATAATCTTGCCCTCGCGGAGCATCACGGGTGCTTCGCTCTTGATTGCGCGGCGGATTTCATCCTCCACGTCCGCAAGCGTGTCCAACTCTGCCGCCAATTCCGCAAGGCGATGACTTTTGCACCCCTCCAACATCTTTTTGACCGCAGGCAGTGCCTGTGCCGTGGTACAGATAGACCGCAGGTCGCGCGGATTCGCGGTCCCGTACACGACCTTGGTGATAAGCCGCTCCAAATCCTGCACGCGGTTCATCTCCTCGCCGAGGTCCTCGCGCATCATGTAGTTGCCCGCCAACTCCTCCACCGCGTCCTGCCGCTCGCGGATGTCCCCCGTGGAAAGGAGCGGATGCTCCACCCAGTTCCGCAACATCCGCGCCCCGGGGGAGGTGCGGGTCTTATCCAGCACCCACAGCAGGGAACCCGTCTTTTTCTTGGTGCGCATGGATTCGGTCAGTTCCAGATTGCGGCGGGTGTTTGCGTCCATTTCCAGATACTGCCCGTCGGTATAGACCGTCAGATTTTTGATATAGGAGATGTCGCGGCGCTCGTTCTCGCGGATATACCCGACCATCGCGCCCACGGCACGGACCATTTCGTCCTCGTCAAAAAAGTTCTGTTTCAGACTTTCGCCGAACTGCTCCCTTGCCGCCGCTTCGGCAGTTTCGCGGTCGAACCGCGCCGCCTGCGCGTCCGAGAGCATAATCTCGGGTCTTGCCGCAAGCCACTCGCCGACCTCGCCCATATGGACCCTGCTGAGATTGCAGAGAATCTCGCGCGGATTATACGCGGCAAGTTCGTTTTTGATTCTTGCCGCCATGCCGTCCCCTCTCAACTCGGTTGCGTAGACCTGCGCGGTGGAAATATCGGCAAAGCAGACACCGCTCGCATACTCCCCCATGCACAGGCAACAGAGAAAGTTATTCTTCTGGTCGGTGAGCAGGTCGGACTCGATGAGCGTCCCCGGGGTAATGACACGAATTACGTCGCGTTTGACCAGTCCCTTTGCAAGGGCGGGGTCCTCCATCTGCTCGCAAATTGCGACCTTATACCCTTTTTCGATGAGTTTTCCGATGTATTCGTCGACCGCGTGGAACGGGACCCCACACATGGGGGCACGCTCCTCCTCTCCGCAATCCCGCCCCGTGAGGGTGAGGTCCAGTTCTCTTGACGCCAGCACTGCATCGTCAAAAAACATTTCGTAGAAGTCTCCGAGGCGGTAGAACAGCAAATAATCCTTATACTGGTTCTTAATCTCGAAGTATTGCTCCATCATCGGCGTCATGGCATTTCTCCTTTGTGGGTAGATTGGGGGGAAAGAAAGACCTTGGAGGCGCAGGGAGACCCCTTGAAAGGGGCTCCCTACCCTCCAAACCTCCCTGACCCTCCCCGAACTTCCCTGCACGGCAACCGCCAGATTGGTGTGTAGGGATTTTCTGCATTCTTTGTGCGGCGGTTGCCGTGCAGGGAAGTTTTGGGTTTGGACGGGAGGTGATTTTTTTGAAAGTGCGGCTTCGCACCTGATTGGTGAGGGGGCATGAGGTTTTGTAAGCGCTGCGTGGGTAAAGATTTATCCCCCCTCATCAGTCGCTTACGCGACAAACTGCTTGCAGTTTGACGCCGAAGACGACGGATGAGGGCGGGGCGTGAAGGTAACCCACGATTCAAAGTCCTATTTACCTTGTTCGCACAGTGTAAGGAAGGCTTCCCCTTGGGGGGAAGCTGTCGCGTTAGCGACTGATGAGGGGGGATAA
>CAZVYZ010000015.1:0-37442 GCA_964630695.1 uncultured Ruminococcus sp. | reverse complement strand
CGTGACGGTATCGCCTTTTTTGAGAATGCCGTCCGCGACCGTGCAGAGGTGAATGTACACGCCGTCACTCTTTTTGGTGTCGGTCACATTCAGGACCGTCTTGCCGACGGTCAGGGTTCCCGTATCGCCCACCTGTCCGCCGCCCTCGCCGTAGAACGGCGTGCGGTCCAGAACCACCGAGCAATCCCCCTCGGAGATTTCGTCCACGTTCATGCCGTCTGCGAGAATCGCAAGGACTTTTCCCTCGTCGTGGGTTCGTTCGTAGCCCGTGAACACCGTTTTATCCAGCCCCTTGAGGAGACTGCCCGTGGCGTTCGACCACCCCGAAATATTCGCTCTCGCCTCTCTTGCGCGGACTTTCTGCGCTTTCATCAACTCGTCAAACTTTGCGTCGTCAAGCGTCAGTCCCGCCTCCTCGGCAATCTCCCGCGTCAGGTCAATCGGGAAACCGAACGTATCGTACAGTTTGAACACGTCCTCGCCCGAAAGTTGTGTGCTGCCCGCTTTTTTCGCGTCCTCGATCATGCCCGAGAGAATCGACAGACCCGCGTCAATCGTTGCGTCAAAGCGCTCCTCCTCCATGGCAATGACTTTGAGGATATAGTCGCGCTTCTCGTCCAGTTCGGGATAGGCGCGGTCGGACTCCCCGATTGCGACCTTGCAAAGTTCGGGCAGAAACGAGTGATTAATGCCGAGCAGTTTTCCGTGACGGCAGGCTCTGCGGAGAATGCGGCGCAGGACGTAGCCTCTGCCCTCGTTGGAGGGAATCACGCCGTCCGAAATCATGAACATTGCCGAGCGGATATGGTCGGTCACCACGCGGATGGAAATATCGGTTGCCGCGTCCTTGCCGTAGGTCTTGCCCGCCACGGCGCAGACCGAATCCAACACCTTGCGGATGGAGTCGACCTCAAACATATTGTCCACGCCCTGCATGACGCACGCAAGACGCTCCAGTCCCATGCCGGTATCAATGTTCTTCTGCTTCAGTTCGGTATAGGTCCCGTCGCCCATGTTGTTGAACTGCGAGAACACGTTGTTCCAGATTTCCATATAGCGGTCGCAGTCGCACCCGGGCTTGCAGTCGGGCGACCCGCAACCGTACTTTTCGCCGCGGTCAAAGTAAATTTCCGAGCAGGGTCCGCAGGGTCCCGTTCCATGCTCCCAGAAGTTATCCTCTTTCCCGAGCCGCACAACGTGCGCGGGGTTCACGCCCACTTTATCCACCCAGATGTGGTAGGCTTCCTCGTCGTCCTGATAGATGGAGGGCCAGAGCAGGTCGGAGGGGATTTCCAGCACGTCGGTCAGAAACTCCCACGCCCACGGAATCGCCTGCTCCTTGAAGTAGTCGCCGAACGAGAAATTCCCCAACATTTCAAAAAAAGTACCGTGCCGTGCGGTATGTCCCACGCGCTCAAGGTCCGGCGTGCGGATGCACTTCTGGCAGGTCGTCACGCGGTGTCTTGGCGGCTCCTCCTCTCCCGTGAAGAATTTCTTCATCGGCGCCATGCCGGAGTTGATGAGCAACAGGGATTTATCGTTGATTGGGACCAGCGGAAACGAGGGCAACCGCAGATGCCCTTTGGATTCAAAGAACGAGAGGTACTTCTCCCGCAAATCGTTAAGCGACGTCCATTTCATGGGTAAACAGTCCTTTCCTATTTCACTTCGGAAAAATCATAGATAAATGTAGTATATCACATTTTACGCCGCTTGTCAACCGTTTTCGAGCAAAAAAAGCCGCGCAAAAGGGCGCGGCGGAGAGGGGACCAGCAAAGTCCCCTCCCCTTCGCTTTCGCATATACTGGAGTGGAGGTGATAGGAGTGCATGAAATGGAACGATATTTCCAAAGATGTTTGGACGCAAGTTATACAACCGAAGAGAACGATGCCGATTGGTCAGTCGAGCGCGATGGCGACGAACTGCTCATTCTGTTTGAACACAGCCGCGGGAGTCTGGACTGGCTGAACAACCTGAATTTTCACGCGGTCCCCTACCGCGAGATGCACCCAATCTGGCAGGTCCACGCGGGGTTCCTCTCGGTCTGGCAGGCGGCAAGACCCGCAGTCGCCGAAGCGGTTCAGCCGTTTCTGTCTCTGCCGCCCGGGAAAGGTCCCGTTTCCCGTGTTACAATCGTCGGCTACAGCCACGGCGCGGCATTGGCGGTCCTTTGCCACGAGTGGCTCTGGTACCGCTACCCCCTGTGGCGGTCGGTGCTGAACGGCTACGGCTTCGGCGGACCGCGCGTCCTTTACGGTTGCCCGACACCCTCGCTTGCGGCACGGTGGGCGCAGTTCCGGCTGTTACGGAACAACGACGACCCCGTTACCCATCTGCCGCCCCGCGCGTTCGGTTACTGCCATGTCGGGAACCTGCTCCAAATCGGAGACGGCGCAACCTCGGGGCCGGATTCCCACCGTCCCGAAAACTATCTTGCTTCTCTGAGAGCAAAAAATTTATAATCAATCATTTTTTTTGCAAAAATGGGTTGACAGACCTCCCCTTTTGTGCTATTCTTTATTGATGGTTAGTTTCGACTAACCTTCAATTGAGCCAAAAGGTCAGCCGACGCTAACCAAAGATGAGAAAGCAAAGGGGAACAACAATGGCACTGGTAGAACTTTCCGAAGTCAGCAGAATCTACACAAGCGGCGACCACGAACTGCGCGCGTTGGACCATGTGAATCTGTCCCTTGAGGAGGGGCGGCTCATCGTCATTCCGGGACCGTCCGGCGCGGGAAATAGCACGCTTCTGAACCTTTTGGGCAGTTTGGACAGCCCGACGTCCGGAACCATTCCGGTCGACGGGCGCGACATTTCCACACTCTCTCCCGATGAGTTGGCGGAATACCGCACGGAAAAACCGCAAAATCGACATGGTGGAAGCCCTCAAAGCGGGCGAATAAACTGCTCGCCCCACTCCGCAATCTCTTTGTTCCGAAGTTGCACTGCAATCTGTTCGGCGGCGCGGTGCAACTCGGCGGCAGAGTGAATCCATCGGCTCCGTTCCCCCAGTCGCTCCTGCACGCACATCGGCAGGGAACAAAAAAATACCCGACTGCTCCGACTTCCCTCGTAGAGCGCGCGCAAATCTTCATATCCCGAAAACCGCCTTGTAGCCGAGTCCCCGCACCGTGCGGATTTCAAAATCCGGAACACAGTCTCATCCCCCTTCATTGTCCTGAAAGTGTAACACAGGATTGTGAACCGGATGTCAACAATTCGGAAGAGACATGAAAATTTACAAATTGGATTCTTTTACCGCAAGAATCCCGGCAACAGCGCCGTCCGCCGCCGCGGTAACCAGTTGCCGCACCGCGCCCGCACGGCAGTCTCCCACGGCGAACACATCGGGAACGGCGGTCCGGCATTCCCCGTCGGTCACGATTCCGCCGTCAGGGGCGAGCGGCAGAAGCGACGCAAACGGCGCGGTGTCGGGAACCGTTCCGATTGCTTCAAACACCCCCGACACCGAAAGGATTGTTTCCGTCCCCTCCCGCTCCACGCGTATCCCGCTCACCCGCTCCCCGCCGAGAATTTCGGTTACGCGGCAGAGCGGCATCCGCGAAAGATTGACAAGCCCGTCCGCGCGTTCCAGAACCGAGCGCTCCGCGCGCGGCTCCGGGGAGCGATACAGCACCCGGACGGTCCGACAGATTGCCGCGAGTCCGATTGCCTCGGTGAATGCCGTATTCCCGCCGCCGATGACCGCGATGTCCTGCCCGCGGAAGAAGTTCCCGTCGCAGGTCGCACACCACGACACTCCGCGTCCCGCAAGCCGCTCCTCCCCCGCCACGCCGAGCCTGCGCCGCTTGGCGCCGACGGCAAGAATCACCTTGCGGCATCGCACTGCGCCCTCCGCCGTCAGCAAAAGCCATGCCGCCCCCTCGCGCGCGATTCCCGTTACCTCGGTTTGCAGGACCGTAACGCCCGCTGCGCGGACCTGCTCCGAAAGTCGCTCCGCAAGCGTCACGCCGTCAACCTCGCCCAGTGCGGGGTAGTTCTCCACGCGCGGAGCAGTCAGAATCTGACCGCCCTGTGCCGCCTTTTCGATGAGCGCAACGCGCGCCCCCGCACGCGCCGCATACAGTGCTGCGGTCATCCCCGCAAAGCCCGCGCCGACCACCGCAATCTCCGTGTTTTCCATCTTCGCCGCTTCCTCCGTTGCTTCCTCCGTTCTTTCTTGCTTATTCTTCCCCTCACAAGGGCGATTCAGTCACCAAAATTCTGCGCAGACGTGCGCATTCTTGCGCAAATGGCAGTCCGAATGTGATTTTTTGCCGATTTGCGCGGAGTTCTTGACAGCCGCAGTTTTTTCTCTTATAATATAGGTGTGATTCGGACCGCAGCAGGAAAGCATATCCGCCAACTGCCAACGGTCCGATTTGTCCGATAATCTTTCTGCAAAAAGGAGAAGATGGTATGTTTGATGTTGCTGTCATCGGTGCCGGTGTCGTCGGCGGAATGATTGCAAGAACCCTTTCGGCTTACGATCTCAAGATTTGTATTCTGGAAAGGAAAAACGACGTCGCCACGGGTGCAAGTTGTGCGAACTCCGCAATCGTTCACGCGGGCTTTGACGCACACGAGGGGTCCCTCAAAGCAAAACTGAACGTCCGCGGATCCGAACGCATGGCAGAGGTCTGCCGTGAGTTGGGCGTCAAGTACAGAAACAACGGTTCGCTTGTCATCGCGTTCAACGACGAGGACATGGCGGAGGTCGGAAACCTCTACCGCCGCGGCGTTGCGAACGGGGTCAAGGGCTTGGAGGTCATTGACGCTACCCGTCTGCGCGAATTAGAGCCGAACATTTCCAAAAACGCCGTCGGTGCGCTCTGGGCGCCCACGGGTGCAATCGTCTGCCCGTATGAGTTGACCATTGCCGCCGTCGGAAACGCGATGGACAACGGTGCGGAACTGCGTCTGAATTCCGAAGTCACCGCAATTGCCGATAACGGAGAATTCTACACACTGACTACCGCAGGCGGAACCGTGGAAGCCAAGTACATCATCAACGCGGCGGGTGTTTATTCCGATGCGGTTGCGAAAATGGTCGGCGACGACAGTTTTACCGTCCACCCGCGCAGAGGCGAATACGTCCTGCTCGACAAGGAGAGCGGCGGACTGGTGAACCACACCATCTTCCGCACCCCGTCCAAGATGGGCAAGGGCATTCTGGTCACCCCGACCGTTGACGGCAACCTGCTGACGGGTCCGACCTCGGTTGACATGGAGGACAAGGATGACAAGTCCACCACCGCCGAGGGTCTGGGACTGGTCATGAAGCAGGCAAGCGAGAACGTGGAGGGCATCCGTTTCAACCAGACCATCACCTCTTTCTGCGGTCTGCGTGCCGTTGGCAGTACGGGCGATTTTATCATCAATATGCCGCGCGCACGTTTCGTCAACGTTGCGGGCATCGAATCCCCCGGGCTTTCCTCCGCACCCGCGATTGCGGAGTATGTGGAACAAATGTTGCTTGACGCGGGCATGAAAGCGACGAAGAAAGCCGACTTCAACCCGACCCGTCCCGCCTACCACGCGTTCCGCGAGATGAGCATGGAAGAAAAGAACGAGGTCATTCGCCGCGACCCGACCTACGGAAAAATCATCTGCCGTTGCGAAACGGTGACCGAGGGCGAAATTCTTGCGGCAATCCGCACCAACCCGAAGCCCACCGACCTCGACGGCGTGAAGCGCAGAACCCGCGCGCAGATGGGCAGATGTCAGGGCGGCTTCTGCTCCCCCTACATCGTGGAACTGCTTGCAAAGGAACAGGGCATTCCCTTTGAGGCCGTCACCAAGTGCGGCGGCAAATCGCTTGTCAATGTCGGCAGGACCAAGGAGGTAAAATAAGATGAAACAGGTTGAACTGGTAATCGTCGGCGGCGGTCCCGCAGGCATGAGCGCGGCGGTCGCGGCTTATGAGAGCGGCGTGCGCGACATCCTGATTCTGGAGCGCGACGCGCATCTGGGCGGCATTCTGCAACAGTGCATTCACAACGGCTTCGGTCTGCACCGCTTCGGCGAGGAGTTGACGGGACCCGAATACGCATGGCGTTACGAAAAACTCGTTCGCGAACACAACATTCCGTTCCTGCTCAACACCATGGTATTGGACATCACCCCCGACAAAATCATCACGGCAACGAACCCCGAATCGGGCGTGTTCCAATTGCAGGCAAAGGCAGTGATTCTCGCCATGGGTTGCCGCGAGCGCTCCAAGGGTGCTTTGAACATTGCCGGCACGCGTCCCGCAGGCATTTACAGTGCGGGAACCGCGCAGAAATACGTCAACATGAAAGGCTACATGCCCGGAAAAAACGTGGTGATCCTCGGCTCGGGCGACATCGGTCTGATTATGGCGCGCCGCATGACACTGGAGGGTGCCAAGGTCCACGCGGTCTGTGAACTGATGCCCTATTCGGGCGGTCTGGCACGGAACATCGAACAGTGTCTGCACGATTTCAACATCCCGCTCAAACTCAGCCACACGGTGGTCGAAATTCACGGACGCGAGCGTCTGGAGGGTGTGACCATTGCGAAAGTGGACGAGTGTCGCCGTCCGATTCCCGAAACGCGGGAATACATCCCCTGCGACACGCTGCTTCTCTCGGTCGGTCTGATTCCCGAAAACGAACTTTCCAAAACGGCTGGCGTTCCGCTTGACCGCGTAACGAACGGTGCGACGGTGGACCAAGACCGCCAGACCGAGGTCGAGGGCATTTATGCCTGCGGAAACGTGCTTCACGTACACGATTTGGTGGATTTCGTATCCGAGGAAGCCGACATTGCGGGCAAAAGTGCGGCGGCTTACATTCACGGCGAGCGTGCCGAGGCGGTCGACGTCCCCCTGCACACCGACGGCAAGATTCGCTACACGGTCCCGCAACGCATCACCGCGAAAAAGGACGTGACGGTATTCTTCCGCGTTGCGGACGTTTACCGCAACGTGACCATCAAAGTAAAGGACGGCGACCGCGTAATTTTCAGCAAAAAGAAGCCGAAAGTTGCCCCGGGTGAAATGGAAAGCATTACCCTGCGTCCCGAGCAGTTTGCGGGTGCGGCGGCGTTGGACTTTGAACTGGAGGTGCAGTAAAATGACGAGGAATTTAACCTGTATCGTTTGTCCGCGCGGCTGTCAGTTGACGGTGGAACTGGGTGCGGACGGTGCGGTTCTCTCGGTGACGGGCAACACCTGTCCCCGCGGAAAGCAATACGCCATTGACGAATGCACGCATCCGATGCGGACTGTAACCTCAACGGTCCGGACCCCGGACGGTGGTGTCGTTCCCGTCAAGACCGACCGCACGATTCCGAAAGAGTTGATGTTCGACTGCATGAAGCAAATCAACGGGGCGGTTGCGCCTCTCCCCGCTCACATCGGCGACGTGGTCATCGAGAATCTTCTCGGCACAGGCGCGAACGTTGTGGTTACGGCTAACAAGGAGGGGTGAAAAGGTCGTGGGGCTTTGCCCCACACCCCACTTAGGGCGCTTCTTGAAAGAAGCGTCCTAAGAACCCGCAAGAACTTTCATCCCCGCACGGATTCTGCGTTGCAGAATCCGTGCGGGGATGAAAATTTTTGGAATTGTCAGAAGCTTTTTTCAAAAAGTCTCTGAATGGGTGCAGAGCGAAGCCCTACGACTTTCTCTCCCCTTTTTATCAGCGTACCGCATCGCGCACTCCCCCACCAAAACTCCAACGCACCATGTTCGCACCCAATAAAAACTTGGTGAAAGTTCTTGGGGAGTCCAGAGGGGGTTCTTTCAAGAACCCCCTTTGGCGCATCCTCCGCATCCCCCGTAGACGGCGGCAGAGCCTATGGCGGACTCGATGCGCAGGAGACGGTTGTACTTTGCAACGCGCTCGCTGCGGCAAGGGGCACCCGACTTGATGAAGCGCGCGCCGACGCCGACTGCGATGTCGGCAAGGGTGGTGTCCTCGGTCTCGCCCGAGCGGTGCGACGGAATGAACGCGTAGCCGTTCTCCCGCGCCACACGGATGACGTGAATCACCTCGGAGAGCGTCCCAATCTGGTTCGGCTTGATAAGAATCGCATTTCCCGCGCCGCGTGAGATGCCCTCGCGCAGGCGCTTTTCGTTTGTCACGAACAGGTCGTCGCCAACCAGCATCACCTTGCGCCCGAGCCGTTCGGTCAGTTCCGTCCAACCGTCGAAATCGCGTTGGTCCAGACCGTCCTCAATCGAAAAAATCGGGTACTTGTCAACCAACCGAGCCCATTCGTCAATCAGTTCGGTGCGGCTCTTGGGGGTCCCGTGCTTCGGTAGGCGGTAGCCGTCCCGCTCGTCGTACCACTCCCCTGCGGCACAATCCAATGCAATGCGGACGTCGGAGGTCGTGTAGCCGCTCTCCTCAATGGCGCGGCAAATCAACTCCAATGCTTCCTCATCCTGACCGAGATTCGGCGCGAAACCGCCCTCATCGCCGACCGTGGAGGCAAAGCCCTCCTTGCGCAGAATTTTCCCCAGCGTGTGGTAGATTTCGCTTCCCATCCGCAATCCCTCTGCAAAGGACGAAGCCCCCACAGGCGCAATCATGAATTCCTGAATCTCCACGTTGTTGGACGCGTGCGCTCCGCCGTTGAGAATGTTCATCATCGGCACGGGCAAACGCTCCGCCGCACTGCCGCCGAGATAGCGGAACGGCGGGAGACGGTACCAGTTCGCCGCCGCACGCATCGTGGCAAGCGAAACGGCAAGAATCGCGTTTGCGCCAAGGCGGGACTTGGAATCGGTCCCGTCCAAATCGCGCAGAATGCCGTCCACCTCCTCCTGCTCCGAGGCGTTCACACCGCAAAGCGCGGGCGAGATAATCTTTCCGACGTTGGAAACGGCGTCACGGACGCCCTTGCCCCCGTAGCGCTTCTTTTCATTGTCGCGCAACTCGCAGGCTTCATAGATGCCCGTTGACGCGCCCGAGGGGACACTCGCCACCCCAACGGTCCCATCCGAGAGAAAAACCGTGGCTTCAACAGTCGGATTTCCGCGTGAATCGAGAATTTCGCGCGCGGAGGTGCGTGTAATTTGCGGTTTTGTCATGTGTGTAACTTCCTTTCCTGTGATTTCCACGCCATGAGTATTGACCGCCGCAGATGCGCTTATACAGGGAACCGCGCGGCGCTTTTGCGCATATATTGTCAACAGAGGGCGGCTTTTGCCGTTCCTCACCTTGGAAAGGAGTTGATCGGTATGCGCAGAGAGCCGATGCCGCTGTCCTGCCGCCTGACCGTCGGGTCCGGCACACAGGCAATGCACGCCGCACGGGTTCTTTCCGCGGCGGGGATTCGGTGCGAGGTCGTCAAAACCGAGAATCCCGACCGTCGTCGCGGTTGTTCCTACGCGGTAGCGTATGACTGCCTGCAGGAACGCTATGTGACCGAGGCACTGCGGAATGCCGGCATCCGTATCCGCTCATGATTTATCTGGATAACGCCGCCACGAGTTTCCCCAAGCCGCCCCCCGTCCTCTCTGCCATGCGGGACTGCTGTGCGCGGTACTGCGGCAACCCCGGCAGAGGGTCGCATATCCTTGCCCTGCGGTCAGCGGAGACGGTCTATTCCTGCCGCGAGGCATTGGCAGGGCTGTTCGGGAGCGACCACCCCGAAAACGTGGTGTTCACGCTCAACGCAACCATGGCGCTCAATCTTGCCGTCAAGGGACTTGCCGAGACGGGTGACCATATTCTGTTCTCCGACCTCGAGCACAACGCCGTGCGCCGCCCCATCGCGGCATTGGCGGCGGAAAAGCGCGTCACCTACAGCGTGTTCCCCTCCCTTGCGGGACGCGCGGACCGGACCGACGAAGCGATTCTTGCGGGCATCCGTAAGCGCCTGCGCCCCAACACGCGGATTCTGGTCTGCACGCACGCGTCGAATATCTGCCCCGTGACCTTGCCGCTGGAAGCCATCGGCGCGCTCTGTCGGGAAAAGGGAATTCGCTTTATCGTGGACGCGGCACAGTCGGCGGGGCATTTGCCGATTGACATGGAGCGCATGGGAATTGATATTCTCTGCGCCCCCGGGCATAAAGGTCTGCTCGGCGGGCAGGGTTGCGGATTCCTCATTTTGCGGGACGGCATCCGTCTGCGGACGTTGACCGAGGGCGGCAGCGGCGTGGACTCGGTCCCTGCGGAAATGCCCGAGGACCCGCCCGAGCGCTACGAGGCAGGCACGCTGTCCACACCCGCAATTGCGGGACTTCTGGCAGGGGTGCAATATATCCGGCGGGTCGGAACCGACCGCATTCGGTCCCACCTGTTGTCTTGGAACCGCCGTTTGCGGGAGCGCTTGGAGACGGATGCGCGCGTGGAAATTCTGACGCCCGAAACAGACGGCGCAATCCTGCTGTTCCGCATGGCGGGGATCCCGTCCGAGCGGGTCGGAGCCGAGTTGAACCGTCGCGGCATCTGCGTCCGTGCGGGACTTCACTGCGCGCCGCTCGCGCACAGGACACTGGGGACGTTCCCCGACGGTGCGGTTCGGGTCAGCCCGGGCATTTTCACCCGTCCTGCCGACGCCGACGTGTTTTGGCAGGTCATAAAGGAAATATAGGCAATGCCGCGCAACCTGCGGGATTGCCTATGAAAGAAGGGCAGGATTCCCCATGGAATCCTGCCTTTCGGAACATATTTGAAATTTTGTAAGGACTTTCGAGCCTTATGCCTTTCCGACCGAACCGAACAGTTCCATTTTCTCCTTGACAGTCGCCTTGATGGCTTCCACACCCGGGGCGAGGAGTTTTCTCGGGTCAAATCCCTTGCCTGCAAGGTCCTTGCCTGCCTCGATATATTCGCGGGTTGCCGCCGCAAAAGCGAGTTGGCACTCGGTGTTCACGTTAATCTTGGAAACGCCGAGGGAGATTGCTTTCTTGATTTGGTCTGCGGGAATACCCGTACCGCCGTGGAGAACCAGCGGCATTGCGCCAACCTTTTCGGAAACCGCCGCGAGCGTCTCAAAGGACAGACCGGGCCAGTTTGCGGGATACTTGCCGTGAATGTTGCCGATACCTGCGGCGAGCATCGTCACGCCGAGGTCCGCAATCATCTTGCACTCATTCGGGTCCGCGCACTCACCCATGCCGACCACGCCGTCCTCTTCGCCGCCGATGGCGCCGACCTCTGCCTCCAGAGACAGCCCCAACTGGTTTGCGACGTGAACCAGTTCGCGGGTCTTTTCCACGTTCTCCGCAATCGGATAGTGCGAGCCGTCGAACATGATTGACGAGAAGCCCGCCTTGATGCACTTGTAGCAACCCTCATAGGTGCCGTGGTCCAGATGCAGGGCAACGGGAACCGTAATCTTCAGTTCCTCGACCATTGCTTTCACCATATCGGCAACCGTCTTGAAACCGCACATATACTTTCCCGCGCCCTCGGAAACGCCGAGGATAACGGGAGAATTCAGTTCCTGCGCGGTGAGCAGGATGGCTTTGGTCCACTCCAGATTGTTGATATTGAACTGACCGACGGCGTAATGCCCCGCCTTGGCTTTTTCCAGCATTTCTTTTGCAGATACGAGCATCGTTTCAAACCTCCGTTATTTTACCGTTTTATCGAATACATTATATACCATTTCCGCGAAAAAATCAAGCCGTTTTGCGAAAATACGTGGTTTTTTTCTTATTTTTCTTTGGTTGCCGCCGCTTTCAGACCCTTTCGGTCGATTTTTCCGTTCGGTGTCAGCGGCAAAACCGGCAAAGCGCGGCAGACTGCGGGCAACATATAGCGCGGCAGGTACTCGCGCAGAGTCCGCATCAGGGCGGCGCTCTCCGCGTCCCCTGTGTAGTACAGCACGATGCGCTTGTGTTCGTCGTCATACACGCAACAGCACTGCCGCACCCCGTCCGCTCCGCCCGCGGCTGCTTCAATCTCTCCGAGTTCAATCCGGTGTCCCTGATGCTTAATCTGCGCATCTGCGCGGGTATGGAACACCAACTCTCCGTGGCGGTTATAACTTGCAAGGTCGCCCGTCCGATAAACGGTTTCGGGGTAGCGCGACTGCGTGGGATTCTGCACGAACGCGGCGGCGGTACGCTCGGGGTCGTTGTAATAGCCGAGCGTGACGCAGGTTCCGCGCAGGTAGATTTCCCCCGTCTCCCCCGCGCTCACGGGGTGACCGTTCCCGTCCAGCAACAGCACGCCCGTGTTGCGGAAGGGTCGACCGATCGGAATCGGCTCGCCCTCCTCCAATTCGCGGTCCGCCCGCCAATAGCAGGACATTCCCGTGGCTTCGGTAGGACCGTAGAGGTTGAAGAATGTCGCCTGCGGGAGCGCTTTCCGCCAGAGTTCGTACTGCTTGGGCGGAAAGACCTCACTGCCGAACGCGACCGTGCGCAGGTATTTCGGCGGATTCTTTTCGAGCACGCCGAACGACGAAATCATGGTCAGTGCCGAGACGACCCAGCAGACCGTATTGATACGGTGTTCGTTGAGGAAGTCGCACAGTTTCATCGGGAAGAGGAACAGCATTTTCGGGACGAAATAGGCGGTTGCGCCGAATTTGATGACGGGCATCAATTCTTTGAGCGGTGCGTCGAAGAACAGCGGGGTCTGGTTGGCGAACACGCAGGTTTCGTCAAAGCCGAGCGCTTCGGAGAGTGCTTCGGTATAGTCGATGACCGAGCGGTGGCAGGCGACCACGCCTTTTGGGGTTCCGGTAGAACCGGAGGTAAAAACGACGTAGATGGGGTCGGTATCCAGTTGTGCATTCCGGACGGTCGCAAGCGCCGCCTCGTCCTCGGGTTCCTCCGCCAGTTCCGCATAGCGGCAGCGGGCGCCTTTCCAATTCAGCCCTGCGGCGATTTTTTCGCCTTTTTCATCGGTAATCAGGTATTCCGCGCCGACGGTTGCGAGGATGCTTTCCATGCGGTGTACAGGCATGGCGGGATCGAGCGGGACGTAAAACGCCCCTGCGTAGACGATGCCCCAGAAAGCGGCAGGAACGGTTGGGTGTTTTTCCATGAGGACCGCAACGGGCTTCCCCCCGCCTGCGCCGCGTTGCAGCAGGGCGCTCCCGATGCGTTTTGCGCCGCTCAGAAGTTCGCCGAACGTGATGCTATCGTTGCCGTTCGAAAACGCAATCTTCTCGGGGACGCGCGCGGCTGTGTTTTCCAGATATTCCAAGATATTGGTTTGCATATTTTTACCTCTTAAGACCTCGGGACTCTGTCCCGAACCCTGCTTGAAAACTTCTTGAAAGAAGTTTTCAAGACTTTCAAGAACTTTAACCAAGGGGAGTTTTACCCCTTTCTTTACATTGTGCTAATTCTAATGTAGCCATGTTCCGCACTACGCATTCCGGCTGCTACGAGCAAAATCCCGTCGAGCGGGATTTTGGCGCTTGGCGCTCTCTCCGCTACCGGATAGAAATGGTAGGAATGTTTCTTGCTGACTTGGCGGAACGACACGCAGGTCGTTCCCTACGGATTACGACCCTGCAAAGTGCGTTATCCATCGAAAATGAAACATTGTAGGGAACGACCCATGTGTCGTTCCGCATCGGTTGAATTCAAACCACAATCCAAAGATTCAACGCGCCTCAATCAATGATTACATACTCCTGCGTTGCGGTTTTGGGGTAACCCGATAGGTCGACACCGTAGAGGTCGGGGCGCAGGGATTTGAGATAGTTCATCTGGCGGTCGGTCATCAGATAGGTTTCGTAATCCTGCTTGACCCAATCGTCCACGCGCGTTGCGTCATAGTAGTACCACACGGGGGCGGATTCGGTCCCGACATTGACCACCGACCAATAATGTGAATTCGCCTTTCCGCTGTCGGGCGCTTTGAAAATGTCCACGTTTTCGATTCCGAGCCGCACAAAGAATGCTTTGGAGAGCGAATAGTATGTAAAGCAGTCGCCCGCGTGTTTTTCCAACGCGTCATACGCCCCGCGCACCCAATCCCCCTTACGGGAAGTTCCGTCATAGCGGATATGGTCGCGGGCGTGGACATATTCCCAAATCAGTTGGACCTGCGATACCCGGGATTGCCCCACCAGACCCAAATCTTCGATAATCGGGTCCAACTTCTCCCAGAGCATTTCCTCGCTGATTTTATCATCGTAGACATTGACCTTGGATTCCACGGTGGTCTCTCTCCCTATGCGGTCAGTTGCAATATAGGTGATGGGATATTCCCCGACCGTATCAATATCAACCTGCGAATCGTCCACCTCTAATTTAATCGGTCCGTCGCAGTCATCTGTTACAGTCACACCGTCGCGGTACGCCACGGCTTCGCCCACAGAAACCGCAATCACCCGCACGCCCGAGATTACGGGCGGCTCCTTGTCTATTGCCACTTCCATCGTTGCAGTCTTTCTTGCAGTTCTGCCGCTTGCTGTGCGATAAATCAGCTCCGTTTCGTAGCTCTTAAATAATGACATCGTTTCAGGAAATGGATTATCGGAGGCAAAAGTGACAGATGCACCCTCAGCGAGGACGGGATAAAAATCCTCTGCCGTTGGCCAATCGTCTTTATGGTCTTTGTCAAATCCCCATTTGAGCACTTTCGGCTCGGGAATCGCTTCCCGCCGGCATGCGGGCAACAGCAAAAGCCCTGCGCCGACAAGAGCCAACAGCAGAGATAACGCAAGCAGGTTATGTCGTGCGTTACACTTCCTCACGGTCAACACCTCCGTGTCCGATTCCGAATTTCAGAGCAGGTGAATTCCCGCTGCGCGGCAGGTCTCCACGGTCTCGGGGCTCCAGTACGAGGACTGCACCTCCCCGATATGCGCCTTGCGCAAAAAGAACATACACATCCGCGACTGTCCGATGCCGCCGCCGATGGTATACGGCAGTTCCCCTGCCAGGAGCGCCCGATGGAACGGCAATTTTGCACGGTCCTCGCATCCGCGGAGTGCAAGTTGACGCCGCAGAGTGTCCTCATCCACGCGGATTCCCATTGAGGAGAGTTCCAGCGCGATGTCAAGCACGGGATAATAGACGATGATGTCGCCGTTGAGCGTCCAGTCATCGTAGTCGGGCGATCGTCCGTCATGCGGCGCGCCGTTCCGCAGGTCCCCGCCGATGCCCTGCAAAAAGATGGCACCGTGCCGTTTTGCCGCAATGTACTCGCGCTCTTTCGGCGTTTTGTCGGGCATTTCATCCTCCAACTCCTGCGTGGTCAGGAACGTAATCTTCTCCGGGAGCAGGCTCCCGATAAAGTCATATTCGTTGACGATGTACTGCTCGGTGTGACGGAGTGCGTCATAAATCCGCTTGACCGTCCGCTTCAGCGTCGCTTCGGTCCGCTCTTCGCGGGTGATAATCTTCTCCCAGTCCCATTGGTCGACGAACATGGAGTGAATGTTGTCGGTTTCCTCGTCGCGCCGAATGGCGTTCATATCGGTATACAGTCCCTCTCCCGGGCGGAACCCGTACATTTTCAGCGCATAACGCTTCCATTTTGCAAGCGAATGCACGATTTCCAACCGCTCGCCCGAGAACAAATCAAAGGTTACGGGGCGCTCTACACCGTTGAGGTTATCATTCAGACCGCTTGCGGGGTCCACGAACAGCGGAGCCGATACGCGAATCAGGTTCAACTCGGTTGCAAGGTCGCGTTCAAAAAAGTCCTTTACCTTTTTGATGGCATATTCGGTCTGCCGCAGGGAAAGGTATGCGTGATAGTCTTTCGGAATCATCAGGTTAGCCATGGGTTCGGTATCCTTTACATTACATTTCTATTGGTTTCTTTCGTTTCTTTGCAAAAAAGGCGCGGAGCGGTGCCAGAGCCTCCGCCTCCAGCACGCCGCCCAAGACCTGCGGGGTTGCTTCCAGCGGATAATCGGCAAGATTCAACAGGCTCCCGAACGCGCCCGCGCGGGGGTCCTTTGCACCATAGACCACCCGCCCCACGCGCGCCGCAATGATTGCGCCCGCACACATGGGACAGGGTTCCAAGGTCACATACAGCGTACAGTCCTCAAAAAAGCGCTTTTCCCGCGTCGCTGCCGCCGCGCGCAGGACCTCCGCTTCGGCATGGGAGAGCGGGTCGTTCGTTTCCTCGCGGCGGTTATACGCGGCGGCAAGGAGATTCCCCGCTCCGTCGGTCAGAACCGCGCCAACGGGAATCTCGCCCCGTTCCGCCGCCCGCGCCGCCTGCGCCAATGCAGCGCGCATCATGGCGATGTCGAATTCGTTCGTCATACGACACTCCCCGCAAGCATCAGCATCAACATCGTCAGGATTCCCATCACCGCGCAGGCGATGAGGAATACGCCGAACGGCGACGCCAGAAGTAGGCGTACCGAGCGGGCAGGTGCCACACGATAGGTCGCGTAGCCGTCTGCCTGCGGCAGGGAACGCCCGAACGCACCGTCCCGCACGTCGGTCTTACGCGATACGCGGCGGGTCAGGAATACAATCGAAATCAGTCCAAGCACGACCGGCACCGCGTCAAGAATCAGTAGAACGACCGTCCCCTTTTCCTCCCCGAGCCATTGCGGCAAAGCCGTTGCCAACACGGACGTCGCATTGTTGCAGAAATGCAGGGCGACGCAGTTCCAGATGCTTCCCGTCCGTTCGTAGACCGTACCGAGCAGGATACCGGCGCCGAATGCGTAGAGAAACTGCGCAGGGTTCTGGTGCATCAGCCCAAATGCAAGTGCGCTGACAAGGACCGCGGTCTCCCGCCCGAACGGGAGCAGGTTTCCGAGAATCGCGCCGCGGAACAGGAACTCCTCGCAGAATGCGGGAACCGCCGCCATGACAAGAATCGACAGAAGCAGGTCAAGCCCCGTCATTTTCCCCTCGGTGGATGGGAGCGTACTGTCAAACAGGCTGTCAAAATCAAAGAAATTGACAAGCCCCGCGTTGAGATAGGACTGCGCCAGAATTATGGTAATACCGCCGAGTACAATCAGCGGCAGATAGCGCGACACGCCCCGACGGGTCCGCGCCGCCTGCCACGGAAGTCCCCGCGACCGCATCAGCGCTTTCATAATCGGAATGGGACAGAGGAACGCGGCAAGGTAGAGCGCGCTGTAAGTGAACTGATAAATCAGTTTTGCGGCAAGCGGCGAAAGCGGCAGGACGGCAAGAAGAAACGTCATCACCGCAACCGCACCCGAAATCAGGAGCAGAAACAGGAGAAAGAACAGGGCACCGATTCCGAGCGCGGTAACGACCTGCCTGTAGCAGACTTCATTGGACGTTTGCGGTTGCATTTGGGTTCCCTCCTCTCTCTGTTTTCGGTAGAAAATTCGTCATGACAGCGACCCGATGCTGTAGAGTTTTGCCAGTCCGCCCGCCGAGGTTTCGCGGTACGCGCAGAGCAGGTCGCGCCCCGTTTCGTACATATTGCGGACGATGCAGTCAAACGACACCTTTTGCGTGTCGGCAAGCAGTCCCGCAAGCAACGCCGCGTGGACCGCCTTTTGCGCCGCGACCGAATTGCGCTCGATGCAGGGAATCTGCACGAGCCCGCAGACAGGGTCGCAGGTCAGCCCGATGCTATGCTCCATCGCGGTTTCCGCCGCGCTTCCGATGCGTCGCAAATCGTAGCCGCGCAACTGCGCCAATCCCGCCGCCGCCATGGAACAGGCGGTTCCAATCTCCGCCTGACAGCCGCATTCCGCGCCGCTGATGGAAGCGTTGGTCCGCACGAGGGTTCCAATCAGCCCCGCCGTTGCAAGCGCGTCCAGAACGGCTTCGTCATCATAGCCCTCTGCCGCCTGTGCGCGGAGCAGGACCGCAGGCAGAACGCCGCAAGCACCGCAGGTCGGTGCCGTGCAGATGACACCTCCCGCCGCATTCTCCTCGCTCACCGCGTAGGCATACGCACTGCGCAGTCGCATTTCCGCCATTTCGGGCGATTCCGTCGGGAGTGCCGTGCGGTACAGGACCGCCGCTTTCCGCTTAACGCCCAACTCTCCGGGGAGTCCCCCCTCGGTGTGGATGCCGCGCTCCACTGCGTCCCGCATCACGCCGAGGACCATCCGCAAATGCTCCCGCCAACCGGTCCGTTCAAATCTTGCCACGTACTGCGGCAGGGTCAGGTGCTGTTCCTCGCAGTATGCCGCAATTTCCGCAAACGTATGATGCGGGAAGCAGTCCTCGCTCGGCGGGGTCGGTCTGCCGTCAATCTCAATTGCGCCGCCGCCCACGCTCCGCACGCGCAGAAACCCAATCTGTGTCCCGTTTTTCGATGCAAACAAATCCATGGTATTCGGATGCTCCAATCGGAACGGCGCGTCGGGGACCAAACGGATGTCCGTTCTTTCCTCCCCGAGCGTTTCGCGCAGGACACGGTCGGTCCCGTGTCCCCGTCCCGTCAGTGCGAGCGAGCCGTACAGGCGTACTTCAAAACGGTCCGCGTCCGGATGCTCCGCGCGGAACAGTTTTGCCGCTTTTTCGGGTCCCATCGTGTGCGAACTGGACGGTCCTTTCCCTATCAGGTATATTTCCGTGACGGATTTCATGGTATGCCCTCTTCCGCATCAAAATCAGTTACCTTTATTATAACAGAAAATGCGGTCATAAGCAAGACCGTTTGCAAATTTTTTCTAAAAAATAAGACCTCGGAACTCTGTCCGAACCCTAAGACCTTGGGGCTTTGCCCAAAAACCCACTTGAAAACTTCTTGACAGAAGTTTTCAAGACTTTCCAGAACTTTCAACAAGGGGAATTTTTCCTCTATGTTTCTGTTGTGCTGATTTTTTGTAGCCGTATGCGCTCTGCAAATTCCGGCTGCTCCCGCGCCCAATCCCGTCCGGCGGGATTGGCAAGGCGGCTATCGCCGCTCGCTCCCGCTACCGGATAGAAATAGTTCCGGTTAGTTATTGACTTGGCGGAACGACACACGGGTCGTTCCGCTTCGGGTAAATGTAACTTATTGACTTATAATAGGATGCCTTACACCACACGGAACACCCCTGCTCTTTCAAAGCAAACGCCCCTCACGGGCATACAAATCGTGAGGGGCAGAATGCAATCAGAGCAGTTTCAGCAACGCGTCGGCAAATTCTGCGGTAGTCGCGCCGTTGCGGTCCCCCGTCACGCGCACGGAAAAATCGGGGGCGGCAGTTCTCGTCAGCGCCGCCGCAAGGCGGTCCGCCTCGGTCGGCATGGCAATGTGTCGCAACATCATTTCCGCCGCGCGGAGCAGGCTGGACGGGTCTGCATACTCCCCAAGCCCCGCCTCTATCATGCGCGGAGCGGAACCGTGAATCGCCTCGAACATGGCATAGCAATCGCCCGTGTTCGCGCTTCCCGCAGTTCCCACACCGCCCTGAATCTGTGCCGCTTCGTCCGTAATGATGTCCCCGTAAAGATTCGGCAGGAGGAACACCTGAAACCGATTCCGAATCTCACGGTTGACCAAATTCGCGGTCATGATGTCGATATACCAATCCTCCGCGTTGATTTCGGGGTATTCAGCGGCAATTTCGTGGCAGATTGCCGAAAAATTTCCGTCGGTTTTCTTCATGATATTGGCTTTCGTGACGATTGCGACGTTGGTTTTCCCGTTTGCCCGTGCGTAATCAAACGCCGCGCGTGCAATGCGACGGGTTCCCGCGTCGGTTGTCACCTTGAAATCCATTGCCAGTTTGCCCGCAATCTCCACGCCGCAACTGCCGAGAACGTACTCTCCCTCGGTGTTTTCGCGGAAGAAAATCCAGTCGATTCCCTCCTCGGGAACCGCCACGGGACGAACATTTGCATACAGGTCCAACTCCCGCCGCAGGGCAACGTTTGCGCTTTCCAACGTCCCGCCTTTCGGCGTTGTGGTCGGTCCCTTGAGAAGCACGTCGCAGGCTTTTATCTGTGCCAACACCTCCGCAGGAACCGCCTCGCCTTTTGCCAGTCGGTTCTCAAGTGTCAGACCCGCAACATCGCGCAATTCAATTCTGCCCGAGGCAATCGCCTCTTTCAGCAACACTTCCAGCACGCGCCGCGTTTCCCGCATGAGAATCGGACCGATTCCGTCCCCGCCGCAGACGCCGACAACGATTTTCTCCGCCTTTGTAAAATTCTTTGCGGGCATAGCATGCTCCATCCGCTCCTGCCGCGCCAACTGTTCGGTCAGCAGAGCGCGAAACCGCTCCACCGCCTCATTGATTTCTTTTTCAAACATACTTTTCTCCTATCGTCAGCAACCGTTGCGGTTGAATCAAATATATCCCCCCTCATCAGTCGCTTACGCGACAGCTTCCCCCCGAGGGGAAGCCTGCATTGCAACGTGACGGATACTTGGGGTATTTCAGGCTTCAGGTTACCAAATTGATAATTGGTTGTAAAAAGCAAATAGGATATCCAAAAGGCTTCCCCTCAGGGGGGAAGCTGTCGCGTAAGCGACTGATGAGGGGGGATAAATCCGCTCCCACCGAAAGCTTTTCCTTACCCCTTCGCCGCAATACCGAGCAGACCGCCGGCTTTCAGAATGGCAATCTCGCGCGGCGTGAACGAACAGGTCAGCGGAACCGCGACACCGCTCGTTTCGTCGGTCAGCATGATGTGACCGCTCTCCATCCCGCCGAACACATCGGTCAGAACCAGACGGTCCCCCTGCGCAACGCGGTCGTAGTCCGCAGGGTCGGCAAAGGTCAGCGGCAGAATGCCCGCATTGATTAGATTTGCCGCGTGAATCCGCGCAAAACTCTTTGCAATCACCGCGCGGATGCCGAGATACATCGGGACCAATGCCGCGTGTTCGCGCGAGGACCCCTGCCCGTAATTCGTGCCGCCCACGACAATCCCCTGTCCCGCACGTTTGGCACGCTCGGGGAATTCCTTATCGCATACGCCAAAGCAGAACTGCGACAGATACGGAATATTGGAACGGTACGGCAGAATCTTCGCTCCCGCAGGCATGATGTGGTCGGTTGTGATGTTGTCCCCCACTTTGAGGACCAACTCCGCCGAAAGCCTGTCACACTGCGGCACGCACGCGGGGAACGGCTTGATGTTCGGTCCGCGCAGGACTTCCACCGCGCCCGCTTCCTCGGGAGAGGCAGGCGGCAGAATCGCGCTGTCATCCACACGGAACGTCTCGGGCAGATGAATCTGGGGCATCTCGCCCAAATCGCGCGGGTCGGTAATGACCCCCGTCAGCGCCGCGGCAACCGCCGTTTCGGGCGATACGAGGTAAACCTTTGCATCCGCAGTTCCGCTTCTGCCCTCAAAGTTACGGTTGAACGTCCGCAGACTGACCCCTCCCGAGTTAGGAGAAAAGCCCATTCCGATGCAGGGTCCGCAGGCGCACTCCAAAAGTCTTACGCCCGAGGCAAGAATGTCCGAAAGCGCCCCCGAATCGGCAAGCATCGTCAGCACCTGCCGCGACCCCGGGGAAACCGACACGCTGACGTCTGGCGAAACGGTCCGCCCGCGCAGAAGTGCCGCAACCCTTAACAGGTCCGAAAGCGACGAGTTGGTGCAGGAACCGATGCAGACCTGATTCACCTTCGTCCCCGCAATCTCCGAAATCGGGACCACTTTGTCGGGACTGTGCGGGCAGGCAATCATCGGAACCAGTTCGGACAGGTTGATTTCAATCGTCCTGTCATACACCGCATCCGCGTCGGCAAAAATCGGCGTGAAATCCGCCTCGCGCCCCTCGGCGCGCAGGAATGCACGGGTCACCTCATCGGCGGGAAAGACCGAAGTCGTTGCGCCGAGTTCGGTTCCCATGTTCGTAATCGTTGCCCGTTCGGGGACCGACAGCGTTGCAACGCCCTCGCCACCCCATTCGATGATGTACCCCACGCCGCCTTTGACCGTCAGGCGCCGCAACAGTTCCAGACTAACATCCTTTGCCGTGACAAACGGGCGCAGTTTGCCTGTGAGGTTGACCCGAATCATCCCCGGCATGGTAATATAGTACGCGCCGCCGCCCATCGCGACCGCAACGTCCATCCCACCCGCGCCGAACGCGAGCATTCCGAGTCCGCCGCCCGTCGGCGTGTGACTGTCCGAGCCGATGAGCGTTTTCCCGGGAACCCCGAAGCGCTCCAGATGTACCTGATGGCAAATGCCGTTACCGGGGCGGGAGAAATAAATGCCGTGTTTCTTTGCAACCGATTGGATGTAGCGGTGGTCGTCCGCATTCTCAAAACCCGATTGCAGGGTGTTGTGGTCGATATACGCCACGCTCCGCTCGGTTTTGACCCGCTCCACGCCCATCGCCTCAAACTCCAGATACGCCATCGTTCCCGTCGCGTCCTGCGTCAGAGTCTGGTCGATTCGCAGGCCGATTTCCGTCCCCCGCTTCATCTCGCCCGCAACCAGATGCGCACGGATAATCTTTTCCGCAATGGTCAGTCCCATTTCCTCTCTCCCCCTTATTCCGTAACCCCGTCCAGAATGTGGCGGGCAGCATTTTCAATATGCGTTTTCATCGCGCATTCGGCTCCGCTCGGGTCATGCGCGGCAATGGCTTCGTAAATATTCCGATGCTCGGCGGCGGATTCCACGGCGCGCCCGCTGTCCTCCACCGACACGTGGCGGTATTTCTGCACCCTACGGTGAAGCGGCAGAAGCACGTCCTCCAGAACCGTGCTGCCGCTGTTGCGGTAAATCAGTTGATGAAACCGACTGTCCATTCCGCGCACATGTTCGGCGTCTCCGCGCGGCACATAGAATTCCTGCAATTCAAGAGCCTCGCGCAATTCCGTCAAACCGGCTTCGGTTATCCGCTCCGCCGCCGCGCGCGCCGCCAAGCCCTCCACGCGCAAACGGACCGCAAAAATATCTTCCAAATTTTTTCGCGATACCCCGACAATCAGAATTCCTTTTGCGCCCGTCTCAATCAGATGCTCCTGCTCCAGACGTTGCAGTGCCTCGCGGACCGGCGTGCGGCTGACGCCAAGGTCCCCCGCCAGTTTCGTTTCGGTCAAAAACGCCCCGATTGGGTATTTACCGGACAGAATTTCGTTTTCCAAGCGAAGAAACACCTGCTCCGCCAGAGATAAATTGCGATACTCCGACATCATGTTTTCCCCTCCTTACAGCCGACGAAACCGCGCGCCCGACAGTTCCTCAATCTTTTCCTCCACCTCATGGACCGCCAACGCCGTCTGCCTGCCGCCCTCATATTCACCGTCAATCCACGCTTTGAGTTTTGCCACCAGCGGGTCGTGCTTGTCGATGCGCTCCGATTCGGTCAGGCGGTAGTTCTCGTTAATCCAGTACGCGATTCCCGCCAGCCCCGAGGATTTCCCGAGCATGACCGATGCGGGACGGTTGAGCAGTTTGCCCGTGTCGAAAATGTTGTAGATTTCCTCGTCCTTGAGCAGTCCGTCGGCATGAATCCCCGCGCGGGTGACGTTGAAACTCTTTCCCACGAACGGGGTCATGGACGGAATGCGGTAGCCGACATTGTGTTCAAAGTAATCCGCAATCTCGGTAATGACGGTCGGGTCCATGCCGTCAAACGACCCCCGCAGGGACGCATACTCTATGACCATCGCTTCCAACGGAATGTTTCCCGTCCGTTCCCCGATTCCGAGAAGCGAGCAGTTGACCCCCGAAGCGCCGTAAAGCCACGCGGTGGTCGCGTTGGAGACGGCTTTGTAGAAATCGTTGTGACCGTGCCATTCCAGCATTTCGCTCGGCACGTCGGAATAGTGCTGCAAGCCGTAGATAATCCCGGGGACACTGCGCGGAATCGCGACCTCCGGATACGGGACGCCATATCCCATCGTATCGCAGGCACGGATGCGGACGGGAATTTTTGCGTCCGCCGACATCCGCATCAACTCGTTGACAAACGGCACGACAAACCCGTAAAAATCGGCACGCGTGATGTCCTCCAGATGGCAGCGCGGCATAACCCCCGCCTCAAAGGCGTCCGCGACCGTTGCAAGGTAATGCTCCATGCACTCGCGGCGCGTCATTTTCATTTTCTTGAAGATGTGATAATCCGAGCAGGAGACCAGAATTCCCGTTTCGCGGATGCCGAGGTCCCGCACGAGACGGAAGTCCTCGCGGCTTGCGCGAATCCACGTGGTGATTTCGGGGAACCGAAGCCCCAGTTCCTGACAGCGTTCCAAAGCCTCGCGGTCTTTCTTGCTGTAAACGAAAAATTCGGTCTGGCGGATGATTCCGTAGGGACCGCCCAACTTGGACATCAGGCGGTACAAATCCACAATCTGCTCCACGGTATACGGTTCAACCGACTGCTGACCGTCACGAAACGAGGTATCGGTAATCCAAATGTCCTCGGGCATCCCAATCGGGACCCGTCTGTGGTTAAAGGGAATTCGCGGAACGCAACTGTACGGATACACATCGCGGTAGAGGTTCGGTTCTTCCACGTCCTGTAAGGAGTATTTATACGCTTTTTGTTCCAACAGATTGGTCTTGTTGGATATTTCGAGCATTGGTATCACCGTCCTTTGTATTTGTGTATACAATTATACACGCATTCCGGCGATTTGTCAACCCGTTTTTGAAAAATAATGGGAAGAAATTTCAGTTTGGTAAATCGGGCATCGGAATTACGGTATATCCACAACCGATGGTGGACAATATTTATCCCCCCTCATCAGCCGCTAACGCGCCAGCTTCCCCCCGAGGGGAAGCCTATTCGACGCGGTACAAGACTTGTATGGGAGAATATCAGACTTTTCGTTCCGTAATTGCAGAGAACACAAACATTTTGAAAGAGTTCTTGCTCTTGCTTGAAATTAAATTGCGCATCATAGCAAACAGCAAAAGGAAAAACATCTCAAAATCGTATCCGTCATGTTCGCACCACGAAAAGCAGGCTTCCCCTCGGGGGGAAGCTGGCGCGTCAAGCGGCTGATGAGGGGGGATATTCTTCCCTCACCATACAGTCCGTAACCAACCTTTCCATACCCCCTACTCCCGAAACGGGTCGTTCCGTTTTTTCCGCTCCAGCAGGATACCGACAATGGCAAGCCCCCGCTTATGGGCGCGGTACGCAGTCCGGCGCGAGATTCCCAATACGCCCGCCGCATGCTCCACGCTCTCTCCACGGATGTACCGATGATACAGAATCAACTTGTCCCGCCCGTTGCGGAGCGCCGCAATCGTCCGCTCAATTTCATCCATCCGCGCCCGCCAGAATGCCTCGTTCCCCATCAGAACGTCCTCACACCGACACGGCTCGTCAAACTTCTCCGCCCGATGGCGTTCATACCGCTTCAATTTCAGGAGGTCCAGACAAAGTTGATAGCCCGCCAAAAATTCGCGCGCCTGTGCCTCCCGCGCTTCGGTCCGTTCTTCCTCTGTCATAGCAATCCTCCCATCATCGTAATTCGGAAACCCGATTCTTCATACAGACCACTATTTCGGTTTTCCGTTTTCCAAGACGTCGGCTTATCATCCGGAAATCCTTTGAATTTCATCCCTTTTTCTCCTTTTTTTGTTTTTTCTGTTGACTTTTCAGTCTTTTTCGTGTATACTATATGTGTACGGGAATATTATATCGCATTTCCGAAGTATTGTCAAGTATTTATTTAAGATTTCCGAAATATCGGCACTCTGCCCAAAGCAGAAAGTTGAATATTGTCAAAACACAGGCAGGATTTTCCTGTTTGTGACAAGGAGGAACAAAAAATGGAGTATGCAAGGCTCGAACAGCTACTCGCGGCAAATCATGTGACCGTTTATCAGGTGGCAAAGGCAACCGGCATTTCCGCCTCAACCTTTTCGGACTGGAAGAGCGGGAGGTCCACGCCGAAAGCCGACAAACTTTCCCGCATTGCCGCTTACTTCGGAATCGGACTGGACGAGTTGCTCGGGACCGACAGCGGCGAACGACGGACCGCTTCCCGCCTGCGCAGTCTGCGCGCGCAGAAGATGGTCCCCGTCATCGGTGTCATCCGCGCGGGGACACCGATTGTCACCAACGAAACGCTTCTCGGCATGGAATTTGCCGACGTGGATGACCCCGAGGACTATTTCTATCTGGAGGTCTGCGGCGACAGCATGAAAGACTGCGGGATTGTCGACGGTACCTACGTCCTGTTCCGCAAACAGCAGTACGCGGAGAACGGCGACATCGTTGCCTGCCTGGTCGACGGGGACAGCGCAACGGTCAAGCGGTTTGAGAAGCGCAACCGCCGTATCGTCCTCTCGCCCGAGAACGACAACTATGACCCGATTATTCTGACCCCCGAGGACTTTGAAACGGGGCGCTCCCGCATTCTCGGCGTGGCAGTGGAAGCAAAAACCAAATTCTGAGGAGAAACGCTATGCTTTGTCTGACAGTCAGTGACCTTTCCCTGTCCTTCGGCACCGTTCCCGTGTTGGAAAACGTTTCGTTTTCTCTGGAGGAAAACGACCGACTCGGTATCATCGGAGTCAACGGATGCGGCAAGTCCACCCTGTTCCGCCTGATTCACGGCGATTTGGAGCCGACATCCGGCAATATCTATCTTTCAAAAGGAAAAACTGTCGGGATTCTGCGGCAGGATGACGCATTTGACGCCGCGGACAGTCACGGGACCGTATTGGAACGGATGTTCCACGCATTTCCCGACCTGCTCGCGGCAGAGGCACGGATGGCGGAACTGGAAGGCGGCGCGCTGAAGAGCGGCGACGACGCGGCGGTTCGGGAATATACCGACCTGCACGACCGCTACGTCCGCGATGGCGGTCTGGAATTCCGCGCCCGTTGTGCCTCCATCCTCTCCAAACTCGGCTTTGACGAGGCACAGCGCAACCAAGCGGTCGGCACGCTCAGCGGCGGTCAGCGGACCCGCCTTGCTCTGGCGGTCCAACTTTCGCGCGAACCTGATATTCTGATGCTTGACGAGCCGACCAACCACCTCGACATTGCAACCCTCTCATGGCTTGAGAATTTTTTGGCAGGCTACAAAAAGTGCTTCATGGTCATCTCGCATGACCGCTATTTTCTTGACCGCGTGACCAACAAAACGCTTTCGATTGAACACTGTCACGCCACGCTCTATCAGGGCGGCTATACCAAGAGCATGGCACAGCGGGAAACCGACCGCGAAATCGCCGAGCGGCACTGGCGGAATCAGCAAAAGGAGATTGCCCGTCAGGAAGCCTATATTGCCCAACAGCGGGCATGGAACCGCGAGCGGAACATCATTGCCGCCGAAAGCCGCCAAAAGATGCTGGATAAAATGGAACGGCTCGAACGCCCGACCGCCGACCCGCGTGCGGTTCGGATGTCCTTTTCCGAAGCGATTGCCTCGGGAAACGACGTGTTGGACGTGCGGCATCTGACATTCGGTTTCCCCGGGAGAACGCTGTTCCGCGACCTCTCCTTTCTCATCAAGCGGCAGGAACGCGCGCTGATTATCGGACCCAACGGGTGCGGGAAATCAACGCTCATCAAACTGATTCTCGGTCAGTTGTCCCCCACCGAGGGTGTGATTGAGCAGGGCTACCATGTGGAAATCGGCTACTACGACCAGGAAAATCAGCACCTGTCCCCCGAAAATACGGTACTGGACGAACTCTGGAACGCTTACCCCACGCGGACCGAAACGCAGATTCGCCAAGCACTGGCACTCTTCCGCTTTACGGGCGAGGACGTGTTCAAGGAAGTTGCGGTCCTCTCGGGCGGTGAACGCGCACGTCTGACGCTTGCGAAACTGATGCTTTCCAAAATGAATCTTCTGGTTCTGGACGAGCCGACCAACCATTTGGACATGGACTCCCGCGAGGCTCTGGAGGCGGCGCTTGAGCAGTTTGAGGGAACCATCGTGATGGTATCGCACGACCGTTATCTGATTGACAAACTCGCCACGCGGATTCTGGAACTGCGCCCGGGAGATTGCTTTTCCGGCGACCTTTTGGACTATCACGTGGACCACGCGGGGCATGGGTACACCGAATTCACGGAATACAAGAATGCGCGCGTTGCCGAGCGGCAGGCAGCGCTCGGCACCGTTTCCTCCCCCGCCGCGGCAACAACGCAGAAAGAGCAGTACCTGAAAAACAAGCAGGCGGCTGCCGATGAACGCAAAAAGCGCGCCCGCTTGGAACGGTTGCGCGCGGAATGTGCCACGCTGGAAACGGAGTTGGAAACACTGGAACGGGAACTGTACGGTCCCGCGGCTTCCGACTACGTCCGTGCCGCCGAGATTGATTCCAGAAAACAGGAAATTGAAGACCGGCTCCTCGAAATTTACGAAGAATTAGAGGAATAAGAAACAAGCCCCCTCACAGGAGGGGGCTTGCTTTTTGATTATTCGTACAGATGACCCATCTTGAGCAGTCTCTGATACTTCGCTTTCGCGTTAGCGTCCGCCTTTGCGAACAGGTCAGCCGCCCGCTCGGGGAACGACTGCGCCAGACGCGCGTATCTCGTCTCGCTCTTGATGAATTCCACGTAATCCGTGGTCGGCTCCTTGGAGTCGATGGACAGTTTGTTGTGTTCAAGCGTCGGATTGTAGCGGAACATCTGCCAGTAGCCTGCGTCAACTGCTTTCTTCATCTCGAACTGGCAGTTCTGCATACCGCCTTTCAGACCGTGCATTTCGCAGGGTGCGTAGCCGATGATGAGCGACGGTCCGTGGTAAGCCTCCGCCTCTTTGAGCGCTTTGAGCAACTGGTTCATATCCGCGCCCATTGCGACCTGTGCGACGTAAACGTAGCCATAGGACATTGCAATCTCCGCAAGGTTCTTCTTGCCGATTGCCTTACCTGCCGCCGCGAACTGCGCGACCTGACCGATCTGCGAAGCCTTGGAAGCCTGTCCGCCCGTGTTGGAGTACACCTCGGTATCAAAGACGAACACGTTCACGTCCTCGCCCGAAGCCAACACGTGGTCCAGACCGCCGAAGCCGATGTCGTAAGCCCAGCCGTCGCCGCCGAAAATCCAGACCGATTTCTTGGAGAGGTAATCCTTCTCCGCGAGAATCTTCTTCGCGTCGTCGCAACCGCAAGCCTCCAACATTGCAACCAGTTTGGCGGTTGCTTCGGTGTTCTTCTCGCCGTCGTCAACGGTGTTCAGATATTCGTCAATGACCGCCAACTTCTCCGCGTCGGTCACTTTCTCACGCAGAGCCTTAACGTAGCCGATGAGTTTTGCGCGGATGGTCTTCTGACCGAGCGCCAATCCCAGACCATGCTCCGCGTTATCCTCGAACAGGGAGTTCGCCCATGCGGGACCTCTGCCGGTCTCCTTGTTGACCGTGTAAGGCGTTGCAGGTGCGGAACCGCCCCAGATAGAGGAGCATCCGGTTGCGTTGGAGATGTACATTCTCTCGCCGAACAACTGCGTGACGATTCTTGCGTAAGACGTCTCCGCACAGCCCGCGCAGGAGCCGGAGAACTCAAGCAGCGGCTGCTTGAACTGGCTTCCCTTGACGGTTCCGGAAATCAACTCTTTCTTCTCGGAAACGTTTGCGACCGCGTAATCAAACGCCGCCTGCTGCTCCAACTGGCTCTCCTGCGAGGTCATGGTGATAGCCGCCTTTTCGGGCGTGTTGTCCTTGACCGCCTTTGCGGTAACGGGGCAAGCCTTGACGCAGAGCGTGCAGCCCATGCAGTCCAGCGGGCTGATTGCCATGGTGAACTTGTAGTTGGTCTTGATGACCGGCTTAGCGGTAAACTTGGTCACCGCAGGAGCCTTTGCCGCTTCCTCCTCCGTCATAGCGAACGGACGGATTGCCGCGTGCGGGCAAACAAACGCGCAGTTGTTGCACTGGATGCAGTTTTCGGGATGCCATACCGGCACGTCGACCGCCACGCCTCTCTTCTCGTAAGCCGCCGCGCCCTGCGGGAGGGTACCGTCAGCGTACTTTTCAAAGGTGGAAACGGGCAGGCTGTCACCGTTCATTTCCGAAACGGGACGGACAATGCTGTTGACATAGTCGACCAGTTCGGGTCTGGTTCCGGTCGCGGGCGCCTCGGGCGCTTCATCCGCAAGGTCAGCCCACGCGGCGGGAACGTCGATTTTCACAATCGCGTCAACGCCCGCGTCGATTGCCTTGTAGTTCATCTCGACAACCGCTTCGCCTTTCTTCAGGTAGGACTTCTTCGCCATGTACTTCATGTACTCGACCGCTTTGTCAATCGGCATGATGTTTGCGAGCGCGAAGAATGCGGACTGCAGGATGGTGTTGGTCCGTTTGCCCATACCAATCTCACGCGCCTTGTCGATTGCGTTGACGGTATAGAACTGGATGTTGTTCTTTGCAATGTACTTCTTGACCGAGTTGGGCAGGTGATGCTCCAACTCCTCGCGGTTCCACTGGCAGTTCAACAGGAAAATGCCACCGGGCTTGACGTCCTGAACAATCTTGTAGCCTTTGAGGATGTATGCGGGGACGTGGCAGGCAACGAAGTTTGCCTTGGTGATGTAGTACGGGGACTTGATTGCCTTGTCACCGAAGCGCAGGTGCGAAATGGTCACGCCGCCCGTCTTCTTGGAGTCGTACTGGAAGTACGCCTGAATGAATTTATCGGTATGGTCGCCGATGATTTTGATGGAGTTCTTGTTCGCACCGACGGTTCCGTCGCCGCCCAGACCCCAGAACTTGCAGGAAATGGTTCCCGCAGGCGCGGTATCGGGAGCGGGCTTCTCCTCCAGAGAGTGACCCGTCACGTCATCGACAATGCCGATGGTGAAGCCGTTCTTCGGCTTCTTCGCGTCAAGGTTTGCATAAACGGCGAAGATGGACGCAGGCGTGGTATCCTTGGAACCGAGACCGTATCTGCCGCCGACAACCGTCGCTTTCACGCCGGTTTCCGCCAGAGCCGCAACCACGTCGAGGTAGAGCGGGTCGCCCAGAGCGCCGGGTTCCTTGGTTCTGTCAAGCACCGCAATCTTCTTCACGGTCTTGGGCAGGACCTCCGCCAACTTCTCCGCAACGAACGGACGGTACAGACGGACTTTCACAAGACCCACTTTCTCGCCTGCCGCCATCATGTAGTCGATGACTTCCTCGGCAACGTCGCAGACAGAACCCATCGCAACGATGACTTTCTCCGCGTCGGGTGCGCCGTAGTAGTTGAAGAGTTTGTAATCGGTGCCGAGTTTTGCGTTGACCTGATTCATGTAATCCTCAACGATTGCCGGCAACTTCTCGTAGTAGGGGTTGCACGCCTCTCTGTGCTGGAAGAAAATATCTCCGTTTTCAGCCGAGCCGCGCAGAACGGGATGCTCGGGGTTGATGGAACGCGCACGGAACGCGGCAACCGCGTCCATATCGACCATATCCGCCAAATCCTTGTAGTTCCAGACCTCAATCTTCTGAATCTCATGCGAGGTACGGAAACCGTCAAAGAAGTTGATGAACGGCACTCTGCCCTTGATGGTGGACAGATGCGCAACCGCGCCGAGGTCCATAATCTCCTGCGGGTTGGACTCGGCAAGCATTGCAAAGCCGGTCTGACGGCAGGCGTAAACGTCGGAGTGGTCGCCGAAGATATTCAGCGCATGGGAAGCCACGCAACGAGCCGAAACGTGAATGACGCAGGGCAACAGTTCGCCCGCAATCTTGTACATGTTCGGAATCATCAGAAGCAGACCCTGCGAAGCAGTGTAGGTGGTGGTCAGAGCGCCCGCCGCCAGAGAGCCGTGGACCGCGCCCGCGGCACCCGCCTCGGACTGCATTTCCATGACTTTGACTTTCTCACCGAAGATGTTTCTTGCCGGCTCACCGAGAATGTTCTTGTCGGTTGCCGACCACGTGTCGGTGACTTCCGCCATCGGAGACGACGGGGTAATGGGGTAGATGGCTGCGACCTCGGTGAACGCATAGGAAACGTGCGCCGCGGCGGTATTACCATCCATGGATAACTTGGTTCTTTCGATTGCCATGTGTGTAATCAACCTCCTGAGTTTTTTACAATAGATATGCTATCCCTTATATCCACCTTATATCATACCATATCTTTCGCAAAAAGTAAAGGTCTTTTCTGAAAAAAACGCATAAAAAGACAGAAACTTTTTGGAAAAAGGGCAAAAGTGCGGGGATTTGACCGACAGATGATAACGTATACGCTTTTTAGAGAATCCGACTTGCCCGATTGGAGAGAGCAGATTTATCCCCCCTCATCAGTCGCTAACGCGACAGCTTCCCCCCGAGGGGAAGCCTTCCGTACCGAGTGCTGTTTTTTCAAATACTGCCTCCGATTTTTCCTGAATTCAGCTTGTTATGATTCATGAAACGGTTTTTACCCAAAGGCTTCCCCTCGGGGGAAGCCTTCCGTACAGAGTGCTTTTTTTCAAATACCGCCTCCGATTTTTCCCGAATCCAGCCTGTTATGATTCATAAAACGGCTTTTATCCAAAGGCTTCCCCTCGGGGGGAAGCTGTCGCGTAAGCGACTGATGAGGGGGGATCCTTACACCGAACCGAAGGGCTCCATACTCCATCCCAAAAGAAGCGGAACGCACCATGTGCCGTTCCGCTTCTTTTCAAATGTACGACCGTCTCAATGCGTTTCCGAGCCTTCCCCATGCGGTTGCAGACCTCTGAAGAAATCATCATAGGCGCACCGATACAGGTCCTTCAATTCAACAAGAATTTCCACCTTGACATTCAGAGCCCCCAATTCGTATTTTGCGTAAATCGACCGCTCCAGATCACAGCCACGAAGCTGTAATTTCGCGCACAGCTTTTCCTGCGACAGCCCCGCATCCTCCCGCAAGCGTCGCAGATTATACCCAACCGTCTTGTTCTTTGTGATTTTCTGTTCCATTTTTCACCATAAAATTCGTTTGATTTCCTTGTAATCAACTTTATTTTATGGTATAATAGTGTCACATATTGTGCACTATAATGCACAATATCAAAAAAGGAGAAAATCTATGGTTTCATGTACATTTTTCGGGCACCATGACGCGCCGCAATCGTTATTTCCTGCGATATGCGCGGAGATTGAACGCATGATTGTGGAACGCGGGGTCACGCATTTTTATGTCGGCACAACGGGAGATTTTGATTACATGGCATATCACGCGCTCCAAAAGGTCCTGCCGCAATATCCGTCGGTCACGTTTGAAACAGTCCTTGCGTATCTGCCGAGGATATACGACAAGGACATGGAGGTCCCCGTTTACACCGAAAACCTGCTGATGCCGGACGGAATCGAAAAGGTGCCTCCGCGCTTTGCCATCTCCTACCGGAACCGTTGGATGGTAAAGCACGCCGACTATGTGATTGCTTTCGTCCATCGCGGCGGCGGGGCGGAGCAGTTCGTCAAGCTCGCCGAGCGTCAGAAGAAAACCATTATCAATCTTTAACTTCATAAAAAAAAGGAAAGCCCTCTCCCGAAGGCTTTCCCTCATTCCATCAAATTTACTTAATCATTCCGCTTTTCTCTTTCTGAATTACGTCGTGCGCACCGCCCTCGACGATACTGGTGGCGGAAACCAACGTCAGAACCGCTTTCTTTTGCAGTTCGGGAATCGTCAGCGCGCCGCAGTTGCACATGGTCGACTTGACCTTTGCCAACGACATCGCCACGTTGTCTTTCAGCGTTCCCGCGTAAGGCACGTAGGAATCCACGCCCTCTTCAAACGACAGTTTCTTGTCGCCGCCGAGGTCGTATCTCTGCCAGTTCCGTGCGCGTGCGGAACCCTCGCCCCAGTATTCCTTGTAGTAGGTCCCGCCGATACTGACCTTATTGGAGGGGCTTTCGTCGAACCGCGCAAAATATCTGCCGAGCATAACGAAATCCGCGCCCATCGCAAGCGCCAATGTGATATGATGGTCGTATACGATACCGCCGTCCGAGCAAACCGGAACATAGATGCCCGTCTCTTCAAAGTAGCGGTCACGCTCGCGACAAACGTCAATCAGCGCGCTCGCCTGCCCGCGCCCGATTCCCTTTGTCTCGCGCGTGATGCAGATGGACCCGCCGCCAATGCCGACCTTGATAAAGTCCGCGCCGCAGTCCGCAAGAAACCGGAAGCCCTTGCCGTCCACAACGTTTCCCGCTCCCACCTTGACCGATTCGCCGTAGTTCTCCCGAATCCAGTCAATCGTCCGCTTCTGCCATTCCGAAAACCCCTCGGAGGAATCGATGCACAGCACATCCGCGCCCGCTTCCACCAGAGCGGGGACCCGTTCCGCATAGTCACGCGTGTTGATACCCGCGCCGACTACATACCGTTTGGAGAGGTCCAACAATTCGTTCGGGTTGTTCTTGTGCGTCTCGTAGTCCTTGCGGAATACCATATAGCACAGGTTTCCATCCTCGCCGAGAATCGGCAGGGAGTTCAGTTTGTTATCCCAGATAATATCGTTTGCTTCCTTGAGCGTGGTCCCCTCTTTCGCCCAAATCAGTTTGGAAAACGGGGTCATAAATTCGGTCACTTTTGTCGCGGGGTCCATGCGGGTCACGCGGTAGTCGCGGCTCGTGACGATACCGAGCAGTTTTCCCGAGCAGGTTCCGTCCTCGGTCACCGCAACCGTTGAGTGTCCGGTTTTCGCTTTCAGGTCAATAATATCCGCCAGCGTAGCGTCGGGCTTGATATTGGAATCGCTGATGACAAACCCCGCCTTGTGGTTCTTGGCACGTCTGACCATCGCAGCCTCGTCCTCCACCGACTGGGACCCGTAAATGAACGATACGCCGCCCTCTTTTGCAAGCGCAACCGCAAGCCTGTCCCCCGACACCGACTGCATGATAGCCGACACCAACGGAATATTCATGGTGATTGCCGGTTCCTCGCCCCGACGGTAACGCACAAGCGGCGTCCGCAACGAGACGTTCGCGGGGACGCATTCGGAAGAAGAATAGCCCGGAATCAGCAGGTACTCGCTAAAGGTGTGTGAGGGTTCACTGAGAAAGGTTGCCATGCGTTGCTCCTTGTCTCCGGTAAAGGGTCACCGGACAAAAACTCTTTTGCAAATTTTTATTAGTGTATTATATCACACTTCGGAGAATTTGTCAAGAAAAAAGCGGAAATTTGCCGCGCGAAAAAGAAAAAAGGCGATAAGGACCGCTCCGAAACAGCAAAAGAGCGCACGGCAATGCTTGACAAACCGTGCGCTTTATGTTATAATAATTCCGAAATCAGTAAAATCCGCCCATGCGGAACAGCGCCTCGCGCAGTTGCGTGTAAACGGGAAAAAAGCAGTCGGTCGGTAACGGATTCTCGCCTTTTCCGCATTCAAGGGTCAGTGCGGGAATGCCGCATTGCGTCAGACACCAGTCGGTCAGTCCCCCGTATGCGGCGGGCCCCGACGCGTCCGACAAGCGGTATCCCGTCAGTTTCGCGACTTTCAGCGCCGCTTCATAGCCCCCCGAGAGCGATTTTCCACCGCTTCGGTAGTAGATTTCCTCTCCCTGTGTGTGGAACGACGCAACCAAGCGCACCGAATGACCGAGAAAGCGGATGTACGAACAGAGCGCCCGCACCTCCGGCTCGGATTCCGGCTCCTGACCCGAATAGCGGGTCGGCGCGCCGTCCGGAATCCCCAGTTCCGCTTCCATCGCCTTGTATTCGGCAAAGCCCGCGTCGTAGTTGTGGTTGAGGTCAACGCCCCGCGCGTTCGCCTGCCAGTGAGAAAAATCCGACTTCCCGCCGTTCATTCCGATGACCCGCGCGTATAGCGGATTTTCCCGCTTCACACCGTGCAATTGATACTCCACGCCGTCGGGATTCAGCATCGGAATGATGTGCAGCGTATAGCGCTCTCCAAAGGTCGGCAATGCGACGCGGTAAACCGTCCTGCCCGACTTGTAGTATTCGCAAAATTCGCCCGCAAACCGAAGTAACCACGCCGCGGTGAGCCACTCCATTCCGTGATGGGTACCGACATACAAAAGTTGCCGTCGCCCGCCGCCGACAACCAACGCGGGAATTTCCCGCCCCAGAATGGAGCGTCCCACGCCCACAACCCGCAGGAACGGATACCGCGCGGTATAAAGCCGCACCGTTTCGCAAAGGGCCGCATGGTCTATGGGCTTCTGAAAATCCGGAATCCGCGATTCCGCCGACATTGCCATTCCCCCCCTCAATTGGTAACACTACAGCATATGCCACACGGCAGCAAAACTTGACCGTTCCCGCAAAAAAGGAGTTCCAATGGAAGAAAAAAAGAGCAATTTCTATCTCCGCACCGTGCGTTTGTGCGGAATCCTGTTGTTTTCCGTCGCGCTGTTCTACGCGGCGGTCTGCACGCCCGTGTGGGTCTGGATTACCAATGACATCGGCGTCAGCGATGTCTTTCGCCAAATCTGGGACTTTCTTCTGGATGCGGTCAAATTCGCCTTTTACTGGCTTGCGGCGGCGTTCGTCCTCCGCTCGGTGCGGGATTCCCGACGCGCAAAAACCGTTCTGCTCCTTGCGGGCAGTGCGTCGGTTTTGCTGAACTTCGGTTCTCTCGCTGCGGGACTGCTGTTGACGCGCGACCTCGAAACCATCGGCGCCGACCTGTTCTCCGCCGCGCTCTCCGTCCTGTTGGATGTTGCGCAGTTCCTGCTCTTCCGTTTGTTTGCCTACCTGACCGTAGAACGTCACCAATCGGACCGAATTCCCACCCGCGCCATGCTGCTCTGTGCCGCCGTCCCCTCCGTATTTCAGTTGATTGGACGCCTGATTTATGACATCGGCATCGGCGCGCCGACAGGGAAAAAGGACCTGATTGTCATGATTGCCTACTATCTTGCCGACCTTGTGAGCATCGCAATCGGCTACCTCGCAATTCTGCTGTTGACCGACCGTCTGACCGATTCCAAGGAGCCACGCTCATGACACAGAAAAAGAAAGCAGTCATCTTTGATTTGGACGGCACGCTGGTAGACAACCGTGCATCTTTCGCCAAAGCATACCGTGCAATGTGCCGACACTACCCGAATCTGTTTGAAGCGCAGGACAGCGAAACCGAACAACTTCTGGTCCGCTTCTACCGTTCGTCTTTTTCGGAGGAATCGTATCGCGCGCTTTGCGACCGACTCGCCCCGCGCCACCTCCAATTGCCCCCGATTGACCGTTTGCATAAAGAATGGGGCATGACCTACGCAGAAAATGCGGTCCTACTCCCCCACGCGGCGGAAACAGTGGCCTATCTGCGCAAAAAGGGCTACAAAATCGGACTTCTGACCAACGGAAACTCCGAACGCCAATGGGCAAAAATCCATTCCTGCGGATTGTACCCCTGCTTTGACCACATTGTCGTTTCCGGTGACCAACCGTTTGAAAAGCCCGACCCCGCCATTTACAGGCTGTCCTTAACAGGACTTGGCGTGACCGCGGACGAAGCGCTCTTTGTCGGCGACACCGTCGAAACCGACATCAGCGGCGCAAAACGGGCGGGAATCGACTCGCTCTGGCTGACGAAAGAAAAAGAGAACACCGTCGGCGCAACCTATCTTGCGGAAAACGTCGGAGTTCTGATGAATCTCCTATAGCAACAAAAGCCGATTCGGGTGTTTCCGAATCGGCTTTTGAATCAATACAAATAGAAAAAACAGAAAGCGGCTCATGCCGCTTTCTGTTTTTTTGAATCCAACCACTGTCTGTCCATAGAAAATCGAACAAAGAGGAAGAAAGGGAGTCAAGCGAAACTC
>CAZVYZ010000014.1:0-37739 GCA_964630695.1 uncultured Ruminococcus sp. | reverse complement strand
ACAGAGGGCGAGGAACGGGTTGTGCGCATGGGAGGACGCGCCGCGCAGACTCCCCACCGACTGCGTGCCGTGCATCATGGGGACACGCTCAAACTGCCGCTCTCTTGCCCAACCGCCGTAGAGGTGAACGACGTCGGTGTCGCGGACGTCGTCAAAGTCCACCGCGAGGCTGAGCGCCCGTTCCAGTTCCATCGGCTGTTGCGAAGCATTCCGGATTACGGCACGGCGCGCGATGGCGGCGAGGTCGCGGAATACCGTATAGAACAGCGTGACTTCTGCGCCGCTCACCTTGTCGCGGCAGAGGACCTCCAGCGTATCGGCTTCCTCCTCGGTCGCATAGGTGGCGGGCTGACCCGCGAGCGCGGGTTTTCCGGCATACATGCGATGGGAGACGTAGGTGATGTCGGTGTCAAGCGTTCCCGTGTCCGCGCGGCGGACGGCAAGCGCGGTGCCGCGGCAGTCGGCACAACCGAAGCAGGGGTACTCCATCGGATTCACGTCCGGACTGAAATAATTCGGTGCGGATTGCGCGGGGGTCGCATGGAACGACGTGTGACCCGTGATAAGCGCGAGTTTTTGCAGGTCGGTATCGGAGATATGCGCGCCGTAGTAAATGTGTTGCAGATAGCCGAGTTCGTTGATGCGGAACGCATAACTCGAATCTTTCGCGTCCAGACGGAACGTCCTCGTTTGTTCGTTGTAAAGAATCGGCATAGGTTTTTTCCTTTGTCTGTTGTGGATTTTGGTACAGCATTATTTTACCATATTCGCATCGGAAAATCAAGTGTCCGCGGGAAATTTATTCGCACGCTCTTGACAGAATTTCCGAAATGCGATATAATAATATCATCCAACTGTCTGTCGCCTCCATGCTTTATGCGACGCTTTTGCTGTTCGTCGCGCTGTTTGTGGTTTCGGAGGGAGAATGTTGTGACAGCGCGGACTGCGATTGTCCGTGCGAGTGCATGGGACACGGAAAAAAGAAGAAATAGGGGAGCGGGTGGTCCTCATCGCGGATTTCGCATGTCCGGACGCTTTTTTGACATCCGAAAAAGTGAAACAATCAAAACGGAAATGGCAAAGAAAAGGTGTGGGAAAAGTTGTATAATATAGGAAAGGGCGGGAAGCCCGTGAGGAGGGAAACGGTATGAAACTCGGTGTGATTACGGATTGTCTGAAGCAACCGGTGCGGGAAGCGGTTCTGACCGCGAAGTCGCTCGGTATGACGGGCGTGCAGATTTACGCAACCAACGGAACTTTTTCGCCCGACGCGCTTGACGCGGCGGCAAGGGCGGATTTCCGCGCATTTCTGAAAGAGAACGGCATGGAAATCTCCGCGCTTTGCGGCGATATGGGCGGCTACGGCTTTGAGCGCGATAGGGACAACGTGGTCCGCGTGAAAAGGAGCAAGGTGGAATTTCACTGAGAGGAAAAAGAAAACGATGCTTTCAAGAGAACAACTGATTCGGAATCTGGAGCCGCCGTGCGGGCGTGCGGACGTCATTCTGGACACCGATACTTTCAACGAGGCGGACGACCAGTACGCGCTGTCCTATCTGCTTCTGTCGGGGGAAAAACTGAACACGGTCGGCATCTGCGCCGCGCCGTTTCTCAATGCAAACAGCACCTCGCCTGCCGACGGAATGGAGAAGAGTTATCGGGAAATCCTGAAACTGCTCGGGCTTTTGCACCGCGAGGATCTGATTCCTGCGGTCAGGCGCGGCGCGCGGGACTATCTGCCGGACGAAAAAACGCCCGTGGTGACAGACGCATCCGAATTCATGGTGCGGGAAGCGCGGAAGCATTCGCCCGAAAATCCGTTGTACATCGTCTCCATTGCGGCGGCAACCAACGTCGCGTCGGCAATCCTGACCGACCCCGTGGCGATGACCGAGAACGTGGTTCACGTCTGGCTCGGCGGTCATGCGCTCCATTGGGTCGATACCAACGAATTCAATATGCGACAGGACGTTGCGGCGGCGCGGATTCTGTTCGGATGCGGGGCGCCGTTGGTCCAACTTCCGTGCTGTGGGGTAGTGTCGGGATTTGCAACGACCGAACCCGAACTGCGGCATTGGTTGGGCGGCAAAAATCCGCTTTGCGATTATCTGGTCAGAATCGCGGTGGAGGACGTGGAGTCGCGCCACCCGGGCATCGCGTGGGAACGCACCATCTGGGACGTGACGGCGGTCGGCTGGCTGTTGAACGAAAACGACCGCATGATGAAATCCTACCTGCGCCCTGCGGCAATCCCGCAGTATGACAACACCTATTCGGAACAGCCCACGCGCCATCCTATGCGTTACGTCTATTTCATCAAGCGGTACGATTTGATGACCGACCTGTTCCGGAAACTGGCAGGTGCCGAACAAATAAGGTAATGTCACGAACGGGGGAGGTGACCGTAACGTGAAAGAAACAACCGGGCGGGAACGAATGACCGTTCGGACTGCTATTCTCCGAAAATTACCAATGATTCGGTGCTGATTTACCGTTTGGAGACTTACATCACGGATAATATCCGCACGCTGACCAAACCGGAAGATTTGGAAAAAGTCTTCAATTATAATTACAGTTATCTTTCCAAGCGCTTCTGCCGCGTTACGGGGAAGAAACTCCGCGTGTTTTATCTGTCCTGTCGGATGGCGGAGGCGGACAGGCTTCTGTCGGAGGGGCTGACCGTTACGCAGGTCGGCGAACAGTTGGGGTATTCATCCATTCACAGTTTTTCGCGAAGTTATAAACAGTATTTCGGCGTGAACCCGTCCGAATTCCGGAAAAACGGGAGTGCGCAATCGGGGACGCCGACGGACGGTTGAGATGCGGCGTCTCCGCGTTTTTTGTCCCGAGAGGAGGGAGGTTTTCATGAAAGCGTTTGACGGTCTGCACCCTGCGGTGCTGTTGTTTTATTTTCTCTCCGTGCTTGCGGTGGTGATGTTTTCGGATAATCCCATTCTTTCGGGGGCGGCGCTCCTCGGCGGCATTCTTTTTTGTGCCGTCCTGCAAAAGAGAAGCGCGGTGCGGGGCAATCTTGCGTTCTATATCCCGCTGTTCCTTTTGGTGGCGGTGACCAATCCGCTGTTTTCCCACAGCGGGGCAACGCCGCTGTTTTCTGTCAGCGGGATGCCGATTACACGCGAGGCGCTTCTTTACGGCGTTGCGCTTGCGGCAACCGTGGTCGGCGTGATGCTGTGGTGCAACTGCTACAGCGAAGTGATGACGGACGACAAGTTTCTCTATCTGTTCGGCAGGGTGATTCCGAAGCTCGCGCTGGTGCTTTCCATGGCGCTCCGCTTTATCCCGATGCTGAAAAGGCGGGCGCGAGCGGTGAGGAACGCGCAAAGGGGCATGGGACTGTATGCCTGCGGCGGGCTTGCGGGAAAAATCCGGAACACCGGTCGAATCTATCTCGCCGTGATTTCATGGTCGCTTGAAAACGCGATGGATACAGCCGCCGCCATGAACGCGCGCGGGTACGGAAGCGGGAAGCGGACGCATTTCTCGCTGTTTCGCTTTACCGAACGGGACGGTGCGATCCTCGCGGTCAGCGCGCTTCTTTTGGGCGTGACCGTGTTCGGAATGGCAAGCGGCGTCACCGCATTTGCGTATTATCCGAAAACCGACGTCCCGAACCTGTCCCCGACGGCGGTTGCGGCGTATCTTGCGTTTTTGGGGTTGTCGGTTTGTCCGTTTATCATGGAAATGAGGGAGATTGCCGTATGGAAGCATTACAATTACAGGTCGAAAATCTGAGTTTTCGCTATCCGGACGCGAAAGTGAACGCCGTGGATGGGGTCAACTTTTCCGTGCGGAGCGGAGAGTTTCTGGTGATATGCGGGGTGTCGGGGTGCGGAAAGACCACCCTGCTCCGCCTGCTCAAGCCCGAACTTGCCCCCGCAGGGGAGCGGACGGGGCAGGTCACCTACGCGGGCGGGAATCCGTCCCCCGCCGACGTCGGTTACGTTTTTCAGAACCCCGATAGCGGAATCGTGACCGACAAGGTGTGGCACGAGTTGGCATTCGGACTTGAGAGCATGGGGCTTCCGACCGAGGTCATCCGCCGCCGCGTCGGCGAAATGGCAAGTTATTTCGGAATCGGGGATTGGTTCCGCAGACGGACGGACGAGTTGTCGGGCGGGCAGAAGCAACTCCTGAATCTTGCCGCGGCAATGGTAATGCAACCGAGCGTGCTGATTCTTGACGAGCCGACCGCACAACTTGACCCGATTGCGGCGTCGGATTTCATTGCGACCCTGCAAAAACTCAACCGTGAACTGGGGCTGACGATTCTGTTGGCGGAGCATCGTCTGGAGGAGGTTTTCCCGATTGCCGACAGGGTGCTTGTGATGGACGGCGGCAGAGTGGCGGCGCTTGACGAACCGAGCCGAATCGGTGAAATACTTCCCGCGGGGCATCCGATGCAGGCGGCGCTTCCGAGCGCGGCGCGAATCTTTCGGGCGTTGGAGGTGCGGGACCGTTGCCCGCTGACCGTTCGCGAGGGACGGGATTTTCTGGAGCGGCATTTCGGGAGCCGCCGCGGCAGTCTGGAGGAGGAACCCTACCGCCACAGCGAAACGGTTGCGGCGGAGTTGAAAAATGTTTGGTTCCGCTATGAGAAGAACCTGCCGGACGTTCTGCGCGGTACGTCCGTGCGGGTATACGCAGGGGAACTTTGCGCGGTACTCGGCGGGAACGGAAGCGGAAAGACCACGATGCTGAACGTCCTTGCGGGGCTGGACAAAGCGTATCGCGGGCGGGTGCTGATTGGCGGGAAGCCAATCGATGCCTATCGGGGGAATGCGCTTTACCGCGGCATGGTCGCGCTTCTGCCGCAGGACCCGCAAACGGTTTTCGTTCGGGACACGGTGCGCGCGGACCTTGCGGAGTTGTTGGAAGCGCACGGCGTTCCGGAGTCCGAGCGGGAGGTGCGCATCGGTCGGATGGCGGAAAGGCTTTCGGTTGCGCACCTGCTCGGGCGGAATCCCTTTGACCTCAGCGGGGGCGAAGCGCAGAAATGCGCGTTGGCAAAGGTGCTTCTTGCCGAGCCGAAAATCCTGCTTCTGGACGAGCCGACAAAAGGAATCGATGCGGACGGGAAACGGGTGCTGACGGAGATTCTGCGGGGGCTGTGCGCGGACGGGATTACGGTTCTGACGGTCACGCACGATGTGGAATTCGCGGCGGTGACTGCGGACCGTTGCGCACTGTTTTTCGACGGAGAGATTCTGTCGGCAGATATTCCGACGCGCTTTTTCGGCGGAAACAGTTTTTATACCACCGCCGCCAACCGCATGGCGCGCACACTCTGCCCGAATGCGGTTACCTGTCGGCAGGTCGTGCGGTTCTGCCGTGGGGAGGAGCCGCATGAGAACCGCTGAAACGAAAAGGACGCATGGGAATCCATGCGTCCTTTTTGGTTGTAGACACGGCAACCGGTCTTTGTCAAAGTGGTGAAAGTTTTCGCCCGCCTTTTTCAAAAGGCGGCGCGGTCGAGGACGCGGAGTCCTCGTCGCCGTCCGCAGACGGCGAAATTCTTTATCGGCGCTTTCTTTTTGCCGTTTCGCGGAGCGAAACTTGCTTTTCTCTTTGCGCCTACATGGTCAAAGAAAAAGCGGTAATAGATTTTGCACTTTTCCGGCACTATAACTTTAGCCTGAAACGAAAAGGACGCATGGAAATCCATGCGTCCTTTTTTGTTTTATGCGCGGTCGTCAAACAGTTCGCCTTGGTCAGGGGACTGATAGAGCCGAATCCAATCCACGCGGAACGTCAGGGGCAACTCGGTTTCGTCGCCGACGACCCACGTCTTGTCGCGGAAGCCGCTGCCGACCCAGTTGGTGAAGTTGATAATCATCGGGTCCTGGAAGCCGCCCATGCCGGTCTGGTCGTCGCCGGTTCGCAGACCCTCCTGAAAATCGCCCGCTTCGGTGATGTCGTAGGTCGCAACGATTTTGCCGTCCACCGTAATCGCAATCGTCTCGGGGGTCCAGAGGAAGCCCCAGAGATGGTATTCGTGGGAGAGCGTGTTCCATTGCGCCTCGGGAAACGTGTAGGGGAGCGGCGTGTTCCAGTCGTGGCGCGTGTGGGGACCTTTTACGGGATCTTTCAGATACCACTTGTGCAGGGTGGACTCCACGTAGCCCGCTTTGTAGACTTCGAATACGTCCACCTCGGTCATGTAGTCCACGGAGCGGTGTTGCCATGCGGACTGGAGCCAGAACGCGGGGAACGCGCCGCGGCTGAACGGGACCATCGCGCGGATTTCAAGGTAGCCGTAGCGAAAACTCATGCGGTCAAAAGTGGTCAGGCTTTTGTGTGAGGTGTAGTGGCCGTCCTCACGGTAGGTCCGCATGACCGCCTCGCCGTTCTCAAGCGTGAAGTTGCGGGGGTCGGTGGTGGTGATGACACGATTTTTTGCCCACATCCGGTCGTAAAGTTGCCAGTAGGCGTCGTTGAGCGTATCGCCGTCGAATTCATCGTGCCAGGTCAGGCGCATTTCGCTGCCGTCAAGCGGGCTTTTCATGGTTTGGGGAATGTTGTTACTCATAATGGGAGTCTCCTTTTTGTTTGCGTTTATTTGATACCCTCGGAAATTTTGCCGTTCAAATCGTCCCAGAGAACGCCGGTTTCGTCCTGATAGAGCCGAATCCATGCGATGCTGTATTCAATGGGATATTCGGTGCTGTCGGTCACTTTCCATTGCCGGTCCTCGGGCTTGGTGTCGGTGCGGAAACTTGCACCCCTATGTATCCAGTTGTTGAAGTTGATGAACAGCGGGTCCTGGAATCCCTCCATTCCCGTGAGCGAACCGGCTGGCTTTCCGACCCCTTGGCAGAAATCCTTGCGGTTGGTGATGTCAACGGTCGCACAGACCTTGCCGTCAACCGTGAAGTACATTTCGGTTTGGGTCCAGCCGAAGCCGTAAAGGTGATAATCCTCGGAGAGGGATTCCCAGTCAACGTCCGTGTAGACCGTCGTTTTCGGGTCGTTCCAACAGTGGTGTTCTTCTTTGCCCGTTGTCTTGTTAAAATACCACTTATGTGTGGTGAATTCCATTTTGTTCCAATCGAAGATTTCAAACACGTCCACTTCGGTCATGTAATCAACCGTGCGGTGGGACGGAGCGGACTGGAGCCAGAAAGAGGGGAAAGCGCCCCGGGCGGTCGGCACCTTGGCATACATTTCGAGATAGCCGTATTGGAAACTCATGCGCCCCATCGTGGTCAGGGTCTTGTTGGTATAGTATTTGTCGCCGTCCTTGTAGGTGCGCATGACAACTTCGCCGTTTTTGACTTCAAAGACCTTGCTGTCGGTCGTAGTGAACATTTTTTTGTTATCGCCATACATTCTGTCAGTCAGCGACCAGTAGTCCCCGTTGAGTCCGGTGCCGTCGAACTCGTCGAACCACACCAGATTCAGTTCCTTGTCGGGGTTTTTGATGTCTTTCATTGTCAGCGGTGTCGAGAATTTGCCCTCCAGTGCGATTGCCGCACCGCCGAGACCCTTGGTGATAATCCGCTGAACGGCTTCGTTCGTGGCAACGATGGTTCCTGCACGCAGGGTCACCTTTTTGTCCTGTGGTTCCAGACGGTATTTGGCGCGGTCCATTGTATCGTCGAGCGAGAGCAGAATGTTGCCGTTTCCGCCGAGGGACAGTTTTGCGTCTGCGCCGGTCACGTCGTGAATGTAGGTTTGCAGGGACTTTGCCGCAGGCTCCAACTCTTTGGTGGAGTAGGAAATCTCAAGCGCGTCGAGCGAGAGACCGAAAAATCCCGAGAGCGGGTAACTGTAAAGTTGGGTGTCAACGGTACCGACGGAGTAGTGGGAGATGTCGGCGGTGAGGACGGTTCCGAGGAAATAGGTAACGGCATCGGCAAGCGCGGCATCGGTCTTGGCGGCAATCACGACTTCATCTTTGTTAAAGGAGACCGAGAAGTCGCGGTCCTTGTTGAGCGCGGCGATTGCATCATGCGAAGCGGTGCGGTTGGTGTTGCCAATCAGGATTTCGCGGTTGTTATGCGGAATCTCTTCCTTATTTGATATATAGTCAACCTCAGGGCGGCGCGAGTTGTCAATGGCGTTCATGACCCGCATCGCCGCGTCCTTTTCGCCGTTGGTTGCGCGGGTGGGGTAAATGACCGTGTAGTTGGAAATATAGGAGAGGACCGGTCCGTGCAGGACGGGGGTATCGGTGTCGGTCGGTTGCTCCGTGGTGTCGGGCGCATCAACGGGGTAGGTGATGGTGCAGGCGCAGAGCACCAAGGTGCAAAGCACAAGCAGGAGAGCGAGCATTTTTCTGCTTTTTTTCATTTTCTATGAATTTAAGGTAAGAGATACGGAGGGTGCAGACCCGGTCAACGATGCGGTGTATTCGCGCAATCAGTTGATTGAAAAGCGTTACAAGATTACTATCCAGAATCTGACATACGACGGAACCTGGGACAACAGAAACAAACCCGGCGCGTTTAACGACACTCTGAAGGTCTGGATGGATGCGAACGAGGATGCGGTTGACCTGATTGCGGGATACCACCGCGTCATGCTTCCCACGGTGGAAAACGGTTGGTACGTCGACTGGCTGACTGTTCCGAACATCGACCTGAGAGCGGAGGAGTGGCAGAACGGAATCAACGACGTGCTGACCATCAACAACAAGAACTACACCATCACGGGCGATATTACGCTGACATTCTGGAAAGCCATGTCCGCCATGGTATTCCACGACGGACTGCTCAGAGACTACTGCGACGAAAACATCTATGACGTGGTGTCCTCGGGCAAGTGGACCATGGAATATATGATGAACATTGCGCAGAAAGTTCCTTCTACGGGAGAGGGAACCAACCGCATCTACGGCTTTGCAAGCAACAACAGCATTGCACTTGACGCATTCGCAAGCGGTTTCGGAATGCAGACCGTTGTCAGGGATGAGAGCGGAAACTTCCGTTTTTCGGTTGATAACGAAAGAAACACGAAACTGCTTGACAAACTCGTTGAACTGTATCAGGCGGAGTACACCTACCGTGAGCAGTATAACACGCAATTGGACCATGCAAATGACCCGAGCCACGCGCTGTTCCCGAACAGACAGGTGCTGTTCAACGCGATGCAGTTTGAAATGATTGAGCGCCCGAACATCCGCAACATGACGGAGAACTATGGCGTGCTTCCGTATCCGAAGTTTGATTCCGACCAAGAGAATTATCACACGTTGGTGGCGGACGGCGTTTCGCTGATGTTTGTGCCGAAAACCGAGAAAGACCTTGAAATGGTGGGAACGGTGACGGCGGCGCTGGCAGAAGCAAGCCGCGAGTTGGTCAATCCGAAGTACATCGAGGTCGTGTTGCAGGGCAGTGTTTCGAGAGACGAGCAGAGCGCGGCAATGATTGACCTGATTCGGAACAACGTTTTCGTTGACCCCGGGTATATTCTGAACGCAACCGCAGGGCTTGCACTCCGGGACCTGACCATGAAGAACGCGTTCAATTTCGACGGTCCGAAGACGCTGAAAACGTACTGGGAGGAAAAAGGCGCCGGAGCGGAAAATGCGCTGAGCGAATTCCTCGCTTTCTACAATAAATAAACGGGTCAGCCTTTCTGCCTGACCCGTCTGCGGGGCAAGTGTCACGTGGCGCTCGTCCTGTTCGCAAATTACAGATTGTAATTTGCATGCAAAATAAATAACAAAATTTGAAAGGAAAAGACGAACCATGAAAAAAACGCTATCTGTTTTATGTCTGTTTGCCATGCTTCTTTCCCTTGCGGCGGTGATGACCGTCGGAACGTCGGCGAAAACCGTCGATAATTCCAAATATTATGGTGTTTATGCGACCACTGCACCGGCGATTGACGGCAAAATCGACAAAATTTGGGATGACGCCATTAAAATGCCTTTTGGGAATGCGGAATATGGCTACATTAAGGTGATGTGGGACGGTACAACTGATGAAGGCACGCTTTACCTGTTGGCTGTTGTGAACGGTTGCGAGGAGGTCGATTTTGTAATCTCCACGCGGTTCTACAACTACTATGAGAACAATAAGAGCGCCACATGGGATTGGGGCGGCAACTTTGGCATCCATGTCGATGCGGATACCGACAGCGCAGCGGAGGGCTACCAAAACAGCACCAAGGCATGGACCGGTCTCAACACCCCCAGCGCTATTCCCGCAATTAAGACAAAAGCGACCGAAACGGGCTTTGTCGCGGAGATTGCGTTCAATCTCTCAAATGCAAATGCGGTGGGCTTCAAGAAAGGCGGCTTTTTCGGCATCGGAGCGTTTTTGAACGGTGACTATACGACTTCCGAAACCGCCGTTGGTATGGACGTTGAGCATATAACTGAGGGGTCCTATTACATCTATGCCCTTTATATGAACAAATGCTCGCACTCGAATACGAATCCGGCAACCTGTAAGACCGGTAAGACCTGCGCGGATTGCGGCAAGGTACTCGACAACGTCCTCGACCCGACCAAACACGCCGAAGAGGCGATTTGGGTCAAGACGGATGATGAGAATCACCATAAGCACTACCCCTGCTGTGGGGCTGATGAGGAAACGAACGAGCCGCACGAATGGGACACGGAGAGAACCGTTGACAAGCCTGCCACCTGTACCGAAAAGGGTGAAGATTCCATCCACTGCAAGAAGTGCGATGCGAGAAAGGACGTCGGCGTTCTGAACGCGCTTGGGCATGACTTTGCCGAAGAATACACGACTACCAAAGAACCCGACTGTGAAAACGATGGCTCCGAAACCCGCAAATGCACCCGTTGCGACGAGGGTATGGACACGCGTGCGATTCCGAAACTGGGTCATGATTTCGCTGCCGACTACACGGTGGACGAAGAGCCCGACTGCACAAACAAAGGTTCCAAGTCCAAGCATTGCTCCCGTTGTGACGCGAAAGATGATGTCCAAGAGGTTCCGGCACTCGGACACGATTTCCCCGAGGAATTCGTGGTGGACGTAAAGCCCACCTGCACGAAGAGCGGTTCCGAATCCCGCCACTGCACACGCTGTGACGAGACGACCGACACCCGCGAGGTTCCTGCGGCAGGGCACAAGTGGAGCGACTGGACGACCGTGGCTGCGGCAACCTGCAAAAAGCCCGGGGCGCGCCACAAGACCTGCACGGTTTGCTGGGTCGAGGGCGAAGTGGAAACGGTGACGGTTCCGCACACCGCCGGCGAATGGATTATCGACAAGGAAGCCGCCCCCGGAGTTGCCGGAAAGCGGCACCATGTCTGCACGGTCTGCAAAGCGGTCTTTGACGAGGAAGAAATTCCCGCTCTGCCCGTTGCGGACACCGACAATAAAACCACCGACACCGATTCGCATCCGTACGCGGTCATTGGCTGCAAAGGCTCGCTGACCGCGACCGCCGGAACGGTTGGCGTGTTGCTCCTGCCGCTTGCATTGGTTGTCTACGGCAAGCGCAGAAAAGAGAGAGAATCCGAATAACAGCCCCGAAGCCGCCACCCGTGACCCTATCGGGTGGCGGCTTTCGGAATCTCGGGCGGCGGTTGGCTTAGCCTGCGTCGCCCCTATCCATCCATGGAGAAAACGAAATGAATGAATCCGTATACACTCCGTTGAAAGACGGGGGACTGACCCTTTTAATCGATACCGACATCGGACCCGACTGCGACGACGCCGGCGCTCTTGCGGTTGCCGCATCGATGGCAAAACGCTACGGCGTCCCCGTCGGCGCGGTGGTCAGTTGCACCTCCTCGCCCTACGGCGCGCCGTGTGCCGAAGCCATTTGCCGCTTTTGCGGGCTGGAGGTCGGTGCTTTTGCCGAGAACAAGCAGGAGGGACTGCTGTCGCGCGAAAACAATATGCGCTATAACCGCGAGATTGCCGGGCGGTTCTGCTCCCCGAAAACCTACGAGGACGCGGTCACCGCTTACCGCCGCACGCTTGCCGCTCTGCCGGACGGCGGCGCGGTGGTGGTGGGAATCGGTCCTTTTGCCACGCTCGCGCAACTGATGCGGAGCCGACCTGACGAATTTTCCCCGCTTTGCGGCAAGGATTTGTTTGCGAAAAAGGTCCGCGCGGCGGTCGTGATGGCGGCGAAATATCCAAAAGGGCGGGAGTATAACATCATCTGCGACCCCCCATCGGCAATCGGGTTCTTTGACGCGTGCGAGGTCCCGATTTTCTTTGCCGATTTCGACGCGGGCTATTCGGTCCGGAGCGGGTTCCCGAGGACCGTCTCACCGCGCACGGACAATCCGCTCTACCTTGCCTATCTTCGCTACTGCACGGACGGGGACTATACCTGCGCGCAACTGAACGCAAGTTACGACCTCGTGGCGATGCACTTCGCGTTTGAGGGGGTGTCCGGATGGTTTGAAATCTCCGAGCCGTACCGTTTCACCGTGACCGACGAGGGAGAAAACACCTTTACACCCGATCCCGCAGGCAGGTGCTATCGGATTCTCAAGCGTGCAACCGACGAGGCGCTCGGCGCGTATTACAGCAAGATTCTGTCGGCGGCGGGAAAAGACGAACGCGCCGCAACCGGACATTCCGTCCCGTAAAAAACGGGCTTGACACAGGAGGAACCAATCATGACAAGACGGATTTTTGAAGAAAAACAGTATACCGTGCGGGGACACGTCCTGCCCCGCGACGCGTTCTTTCCTATGAGAAAACGGGACTTTCGTCCGACCGCCGAAAACGCCGCGCAGCTGATTGCCGTCGCGGAGCAGTTTCTGACCGAGGACGTCCCGCCCCTGCTTGCGACCGACTATGCGTCGTTCCGCCGCACGGGGGACCGCACGGTGTTTGACGGAAAGTATCAAAAGCGGCGAAAAATGTGTCTGGCGCTCGCGCTTGCGGAGGCGATTGAGGGAAAGGACCGCTTCACGGACAAGTTGGCGGATGTCATCTGGGCAATGCTGGAGGAAACAACGTGGGTGGTCCCCGCGCATCTATCCAATCCCGCAATCAATCGGGGGGACCCCGCGCGTCCCGTCCTGCCGTATGCGTGGGGCGCAACGGCGGATTACGTTGACCTCTATTCGGGCGTGAGCGGCGCGGTGCTTGCCGTTGCGATCCGCTTCGCGGGCGACGCGCTGGACCGCTTTTCCCCCGAAATCCGGAAGCGGACGGAATACGAACTTGACCGTCGGATTCTGACCCCGTTTCTCGACCGAAGCACGTGGGTCGCCTCGGGTTGGCAGGGATGGGACGGGATTCACCCCGAAACGCAGGTCCCTGCCAACAACTGGGCGCCGTGGATTACCGGCAATATTCTGACCGTTGCCGCATTCTGCGAGCCGGACCCTGCGCGGCGGGAGGAGATTGTCTGTGCCGCACTGCCGATTCTTGACAACTTCACGATGTGTTATGGCGCGGACGGTGCCTGCGAAGAGGGACCGAGTTACTGGGCAATGGCGCCGGGGAAGTTGTTCGGCGCCTGCGAGTTGCTGTATGACCTGACCGACGGATATATCAATCTGTTTGGTGACCCGCTGATTCGGCGGATGGGGGAGAGCGAGACGTTGGTTTCGGTCAACCGTCACCGCTTCCTGACCTATGCAGACGCATTTGCGGGAATGAGGGCAAACGTGGGCTTGATTGCCCGCTATGGGGAACGCTGTGGTGTGCCGCAGATGGTCGCCTTTGCCGCCGACCGCTTGGCGCAGGGGGACAACGAGCCGCGTGACCTTTACCGCTGTTGGGAATCCCCCTACGATTGGCTTTGCGACCTCGCGTGGGAAATGCCGCGCGACGTGCCTGCTTACCGTCCGCCGACGCGCGTGCTGTTTGAGGACTTTGAACTCTTTATCGCGCGGGAGTTTACCGACGGGGAGCGTGGGCTGTCTCTTGCCGTCAAGGGCGGGCATAACGACACCAGTCACAATCATAACGACGTCGGCGCCGTGTCGGTTTTTGCCGACGGGAACCCGATTCTCATAGACGCGGGCTCGGGGACCTATACCGCCAAAACGTTCGGTCCCGAGCGTTACACCATCTGGAATACCCGTTCCGACTATCACAATCTGCCCACGGTCTGCGGGCAGGACCAACCCCACGGGCGGGAGTACCGCGCCACCGATTTCCGCGCGGGGGAGGATTTCTGCACGATGGAACTGCGTGACGCATACGGCGCCGACGCGGGAATCCGCTCGTTCCGTCGGACCGCCGCCCTGCATGACGGAAAGGTGACCCTGACCGATGCGATTTCGCTATGCACTGCCGGAGAGGTGGTGTTCCATCTGCTGACCGACGCCGAACCGACGGACCGCACGGAGGGTTCCTTTGTCCTGCACGGGCGACGGCTGACCTATCCCGCGGGGCTGACGCTGACCGTGGAAGAAGTGGAGCATTCGTCGCCCGAGACCGCGCGCATTCCCGCCGCGTGGGGCGTTTCCTCGCTTTGGCGGGTGAACCTGACGTCAAAGGCGGCAACGGAGCATCATCTGACGCTGGAAATTCAATAGAGGCAATACCGCGCGATTCCACCATCGGAATTGCGCGGTATTGCCTAAAAAGGAACCTCCCGAGAAGAATCTCAGGAGGTTTCTCCTATTTTGCGGTATTCCCAAGGGGTCACACCTGTGATTTCGCGGAAGTAACGGGAGAAGTTGCTTGGGTCGGTGAAGCCGCACTCCACCGCGACCTGTGTCACTGTTTTGGTTTCATCCGGAAGCAACATGCAGGCGAGCGAGATGCGGCAGAGCAACAGATACCGCTTAATACTGTACCCCGTGACGCGGTGAAAGGCGTGCGAAAGATAGTAGGAACTGATGTAGTGTGCCGCCGCAAGCGAATTCAAATCCAACTTTCGCTCGGGATGGTTTTCAAGTTCCGTGCGGACGGCGGCAACGATTTTTTCCGCTCCGCCGCCAACGGTGGAAAACAGTGTTGGCGCCATGCGGTAGATTCGCCACAGAAGCGCCGTCAGCCAAATCTGTCCTCCCTCCGCGCTCGCGTGGTCGGCTTCTCTTTCGGCGAGAAGATTGCGAAACAGCATTCGGATGTCATCAAGGTGTGCGCTTTTTCCCAAAGGAAGAACGTGACAGAAACGGGGGGAATGAACCGAGAAAAGCGTTTGCAAGAATGCGGGCTTCATCTCGTTTTTTGCAATTGTCGGGTTTATCAGCAATACATACCGTTCATAGATTTCGGAGCGGACTGTCAGGACGTGCGGTTCATAGTTGCTGATGAAAATCATGGAAGGGGCGGTTGCGTCATAGGATTTTCCCGCTATTTCGATGTGAATTTTCCCTCGGGTAATAAAGAGCAGTTCCCACGCGTTATGGCGCATGAGGCTCACATGGCCGGGATACAAATCCTTACCGAAATACAGATTCTCAATACATGGACACATACTTACCTCCCTTTGAGGACAATCACTCTCGATTCGCGCCCAATCTGCGCCGAAGCAGATTTTCAAACCACAATTCTCCGTTCGGAATCGGGCGAACGGGGCAAAGTTCCGAATGCGCGCCGACCGTTCTGGTATAGGTGCGGCGAATCGGCTGTTTTGACGGAGCGGTGGTTCCGACAACGAACGCGGACCCGTGCGAGCCGACCGTTTCGGCGGAGAACAGCATGGCGGAGAGGACCGCCCGTTGCGTCAGGAGTAGGTCGGTCAGCATGGCAGCACGGAGGTACTCCGAAGCGTTGCCGACGATGAGTGTTTCATCTGTATTATAACACAAATCGGAGACTTCTGCAAGCATTTTTTTCATCTCCGGTATTTTCCGCGCGAAATCGGCAATGCAACTCATTTCGTGGCGGAGTCGGTCATACAGTGTGCGGATATTGGATTCGCCCTGCCGGTATTCGGGAAATACGAACTGCGGAACCGTGTCGGGGGCGGAACGGTCGGGATTTTCCGCGATATGTTCCGCGGCGCGAAGCGCGCCCACCTGCGTGGCGTTCAGCGCGCTTCCCCCGGGGCGATAGACCCCGAAATTTCCGGCGGCTTCCCCGACTGCGTAAAGCCCTGCGACCGTGGTCTGCCAATGCGCGTCCACTTCAATTCCGCCGTTGCAGTGTTGCGCGCAAACGGCAATCCGGAGGGGACTTTTGCAAAGGTCGATTCCGTGGCGGAGATAGAGGGTGTAAGCGCCCTCGTTCATGTGCCGCAGGCGTTCGAGCGGCGTACCGAACAAAGCGCCCGAGCGGCGCAGATAGTCCCGCCCCTCCTCGCCGAGCGCCGAAAAGGTTTCGTCAAGCCCCATCGGGTTGCGGGTAAAGTCGAGGTATACCTGCCGATCGTTCCGAATCTCGTCGGCAACCAACAAATCCACCTGTGAGGAACCGTCCAACTTGCGGGTGTCAAAGGGCCATTGATAGCCTTTGAGGAAAATCAGGTCAAGGGAGCGGGTCCCGAGTTTTTCCCAAAGGAATTCCCGCGCGGTTCCGTCTTTGTCCACCGAGAGATAGCGGGGGAGGACCTGCTGATAGGTTCCCGAGAGGTTCCAGCGGAAATCGGTGCTTGCAATGCCGTACTGCCATTCTTCCAGATTTGCGCAGGCGGCACCCGCGCCGATGGCAAGTCCCGTTGCGCCCGTCTGGCTCTCGGGGTAGACCGAATTCTCATAGATTGCCGCAGGTCCGCCGGTTGCGAGAATCAGATTGCGGCAGGCGAACACGGCGCGCTCTCCGGTTGCGCGGACCGCCGCCACACCCGTGACCCGCCCGCCGTCCGTCAGGACCCGAATTGCCCGCCAACCGTCAAGCACGGGAATCCCACAGGCTTCAACCGCCCGCTCCAGCGCCTCGGTCATGTATTTGGAGGTCAGCGGACCGCAGGAGGTTGCCCGTGTGCGCGGGTCGTGGTCGGTTTTGTAACCCGCGTATTCCCCGTATTCGTTGCAGGGGAACGGGACCCCGAGTTCCACGAGGTGCATGAAGCAACGGACCGAATAAGCCGCTTCGCACATGGCGTTGTCGCCGTTGACCCCGCCGCCGTCGAAAAGCGTCTGCGCCATGTCGCGCACGCTGTCTCCGTCGGAGCCGCAAAGCGACAGTTTGTAATAGGTCTGCTTGTCGCTCCCCGTGTTGCGGGACGTTCCCATGTTCCGTCCCTCGGTCAGGAGCGCGATGTCGGTCACTCCGAGCGACCACAGCCGCTCCGCCGCCGCAAATCCCGCGCACCCGCTCCCGATGACGATGGTATGATAACATTTTTTCATCATAGCCGTCTGATGTGCATTCCGCCGTCCACGGCAATCGACTGTCCCGTGGTGTACCCGAGACTGCCGTCCAGAAGCGCGCAGATTGCCCGCGCAACGTCCTCCGGTTCACCCCAACGTCCCATCGGGACCAGTCCGTCCGCAATCAGACGGTCGTATTTTTCTTTCACCGTCGCGGTCATCCCTGTGTGAATGACCCCGGGGCAGACCTCGTTCACCGTGATGCCATCTGCCGCGAGACGGTCCGCGTAGAGCATGGTCAGCATGGTCACACCCGCTTTGGAAACGCAGTATTCGCCGCGCGAGGTCGAACTGGTGTATGCCGAACAGGAGGAGACGTTGACAATCCGTCCCCGCACGCCGTCCGTCATCGGTTGGGAAAGCATCCGAAGTGCCGCCGCCTGCGTGAGGAACATCGTTCCTTTCGTGTTCACGTTCATGACGCGGTCGTAACTTTCTTCGGTCATCTCCAACAGGTCTGCCCGCACGCGCGGCGCAATGCCCGCCACGTTGACGAGCGCATCTATCCGAGGCGGCGCCGCCACGAGGCGTTCGCGATCCTCCGCCGCGGAAAGGTCCCCCGAGAGATAGACGAACGCGCCCGAAAAAGCGGACAAATCAGCGTCTTTCGGCAAATCCATTCCGTATACGCCCCACCCGCGCGAGAGCAGGAGTTGCGCCGTTGCGCGTCCGATTCCGCCGAGCGCGCCGGTTACGATTGCATAGTTCATTTTTTGGTTCCTCCGTCCTGTTTCATGAAAGTCTCCCGATACAGGGAGCCGTAAATCTCTTTGTCGTAAATCACACACCCCGGCGTTTTTCCCGCCCGCATCAGCGCGGTGCATTTCCCGCAGGTCAGGCAGAGACGGTGCGGGTCGGCACTTCCGCTTTGCAGAATTTCCCGCGCGGAGTCGGGGTCGGCAAAGGTCTGCCTGCCAAGTCCCATCAGTTCAAAATTTCCCGCACCGATGTCCGCCGCGGCAACCTGCGCCGCCTGCGAACCGAGGAAACTGTAGCCCGTGGCAACGGTCAGCGCGTCGGCGGCAACCGCACGCGCCGCTTCCGCCACCGCACGCGCACCTGCGAGCATCCGCAGAATGCTTTCGTAAGGTGGGGTCGCTTCGGCAAACGAGGTGGGGCGGTTGACCTCATTGTTCTGGTACGGATTGCCCATGGTTACGTCGAGAATCCGCACGCCGCGCGCCGCAAGGTCTTGGGCAAGCCGACGCGGTTCGCGCAAATCGGGGACGCCGGGTTTGTCGCTTGCCGCAAAGCCGTGCGGATAGGGGAATCCGTCGTAGGCGTTGAAACGGGAGGCGAGGAGCAGGGAGGCGGGAGCCGCCGCTCGGACCGCTTCCACCGCCGAGAGCAGGACCCGCGTGCGGTTTTCGTAGGCTTCGCCGCCAAAGGGACCGTTTCTGCCGTAAGCGCCGAGCAGTTCGGAGAGTAAGTAACCGTGGCACGATTTGATGTCCACGCCATCGAAGCCGACTTCCGCCGCGAGCCGCGCCGCGTCAGCATACCGCTCGGGGAGCGCGGCGAGGTAGTCGTCGGACAGAATGCGGTCCTCGGAGAGCGGCTTGTCACCCTCAAACAGCGGGCGGTGTTGCGCCACCAGAGGTTCGGGGTAACCGTTCGGCTTGGAATAGCGCCCCGAATGTGTCAACTGACAGAGAATCAGCGGCGCGTAGCCGTTCTCCCTCATGGAGATTTCCCGCATTTCGTCCAGCAGACGTTTGTATGCGTCCGAATTCCGCTCGGTCAGCATCATCTGGCGGGGATTTGCCCGCGCCTCGGGCAGAATTGCGGTGGCTTCAAACCAAATCAGCCCGGGACCGCCGTGCGCGAAACGGCGGTAGCGGCGGACGGTCAGTTCCCCGGGGGTTCCGTCTCCCGTGCCGTCACAGCCCTCCATCGGCTGATAAACGATGCGGTTCGGGAGGGTATGTCCCGCCGTTTGACAGGGGGATGCAAGGATTGCGGTATCGTCGCGATAGGGAAGTTCTTTCGGTAGTTCCGATGGATTCAAAGGTCTTTTATACACGTTTTTTCTCCTCATTCATATCAAGCCATGGTAGCGAGCATTTCTTTGGTAATGCCGTACCGTGTCGGATTTCCGTTTTCAAACGCGTGGTATTCCTCCGCCATATAAGCGCCCATTCTCGCGCATTCGGCTTGCTGACTGCCCGAGATATGCGGGCTCAGAAAGGCATTCGGAAGCGAGAGCAGGGCCAAATCGGGCGCGGGCGGCTCGGTGTCAAGCACGTCCAGAACCGCGCACAAATCGGGACGCGCGGACAGCACCGCGGCAAGTTCGTCCTGCCGAACGGTTGCGCCTCTTCCGGTGTTCAGGAACGTCGCATAAGGCTTCATGGCGGCAAAGTGACTGCCGCGGAGCATTCCGACGGTCGCGGGTACATTCGCAAGGTGGTTGCTGACCGCATCGGAACGCGCGAACAGGTCCTCAAGCGAGACTTTCTCCGCGCCGAGCGCGCAAATCTGTTCTGCCGACAGGAACGCATCGTAGGCAATCACGCGCAACCGATATGCCCGCAGGCGCTCCATGACCATGCGACCAATCATGCCGCAACCGATGATGCCGACCGTCGCGTCGTAGTTGCCGTGATGCCGTTTTGTCCGTTCGCGGGCGGATTCCCAGTCGGTGCCGTTGTGCAACCCGCGGCAGGCGCGGAAAAAGCCCTTGTTCGCCAGTATAATCTGCGCCACGGTATATTCTGCAACCGGAACCGCATTCGCCGCCCGCGCGGAAAAGACCGCAACGCCTGCATCGAGAAACGGCGCGGCAAAACTCCGCACGCTCCCCGCCGCATAAAAGACCGCCCGCAGAGACGGCAGACAGCTTCGGATTTCGTCTTCGCGGAACGTCGGCATTCCCCACGTGGAGAACAGGTAGCGCGTGTCGCGATACCGTTCGGGGGAGGCGAGAATCTCCTCTTTCGATACGGTTTCCCCGCTCAGTCCTGCCGCGCGGAGATTCTCCGCGGTCCAGACCGACGGCAAGTCCGCACCGCCCATCAGTATTTTTTCATTCATGATTACAGTCTCCTTTATTATCGCCGCTATCTATATTATACAGAATTTCGGTGACTTTGCAAAGTGTATAATTTGCCGATTTGCGGAAAAAGCGCAAGTCTTACATATTTTCGGCGGGGAATATGCAAACGGACGCTTGACAGCGCCGCCGGGGTGTGTTACAATAAATGCGGACGGTGAACCGAGCCGTCCGAGAAAGGAATCCGATATGAATGGTATGAAACGATGCTTTTCCACGCTCGGCTGTGTCGAGCGCCCGCTTGCGGACATCATCTCGCTTGCGCGGACCTATCAAATCCCGTATCTGGAATTCAGAGGCATCGGGGGCGTGATTGACAATCGCGAGATTCCCGCCTTTGCAAAGGACCGAATCCAAACGACACGTGCCGAACTGGAGTATGCCGGTCTGCGGGTTCGGGTCATCGGCGCTTCCGCCTCGTTCCATGACCCGGGCGAACGGAATGCGGCGTTGGAGGAGGCGCACGCCGCCGTCACGGTTGCCGCCGCACTCGGCGCACCCTACATCCGCGTGTTCGGCAATAACACGGGGGAGGACCCCCGCACCGCAATCCGGAGCGTTATCGAGGGGCTTTCCCTGCTTGCAGACGATGCCGCCGCGCACGGGGTAACCGCTCTGCTGGAAACGCACGGGGACTTCAACAATGCGGAAACGCTCTGCCCGATTCTGGAGGCGCTTGGGGACCGTGCGGGATTCGGGCTGATTTGGGACGTCATGCACACCTATTTTTCAACCGGACGGGAGTTTCTGCCACTCTACCGCACGCTCCGTCCCGCCATCCGGCACGTTCACTTTAAGGACTGTCTGCCGGACCGCACGCAGGTCCTGCCGGGAGAGGGGGACATTCCGCTCCGCGAAATTCTGGAGCGGTTGCAGGCGGACGACTTTGACGGATGTATCTCGTTGGAGTGGGAGCGCAAATGGCATCCGGAACTTCCTCCGATTGAGGATGCCCTTGCCGCGATGCTTGCCATGGAATGAAACGGACGGGAACGGGAATGAAACGGGTCGGCGAAAGGCATTCTTTCGCCGACCCGTTGCGCAACCCGTAATTCCCCGCTGCGCACCCGTTCGTGCCTTTTTCGCCATTGTACCGTCGGAATTGCACGGTATTGCCCTTGACATTTCGGGGCGGATGTGGTACAATAGAGCGAAATCGGAAAAAGGACGGAATCAGACGGAAGATGGAACTAACGGCAGAAGAATTGGAACGGCTCGGGAACGGGTGCGTGATTTATGATATGCGGAGCGAGTCCGAGAGAGCCTACGGGAGTATCCCGAACGCAATCCCGATTGCGGCGGAAACGTTGCATGCCAACCTGCCCGAGGACAGGACGGTGCCGCTTGTTGTGGTCTGCGCGAGAGGGGTCCTCAGCGTGGAGGTTGCGGAGAATCTGTGCGAGGCGGGGTACCGTGCCTACAGTCTCGCGGGCGGCTATGCCGCGTGGCTCCGCCGTGAGATTGCAAAGCAGGAGGCGGGAGACTTGCGTGAACAGGTCGAGCAGAGCATTCGGACCCGCTTCAAGTCCACCCTGCTCAGCCGTTTCGTGCGGGCAATCAAGGACTATCGCCTGATTCGGAACGGTGACAGGATTGCGGTCTGTATCTCGGGCGGCAAGGATTCCATGCTCATGGCAAAGTTGTTTGAGGAGTTGCACCGCCACAGTCAATGGGACTTTGACGTCAGATATCTGGTCATGGACCCGGGGTATAACGAAAGTAACCGACGGATTATCGAGACGAACGCGAGAAATCTCGGCATTCCGATTACGGTTTTTGAAAGCAACATTTTCGAGTCGGTCTATCACGTCGAAAAATCTCCCTGCTATCTCTGCGCCAGAATGCGGCGGGGACATTTGTACCACTACGCGCGGGAACTGGGGTGCAATAAGATTGCGTTGGGACATCACTATGACGACGTAATCGAAACCATCCTGATGGGAATGCTTTATGGCTCTCAGATTCAGACCATGATGCCGAAACTCCACAGTACCAATTTTGAGGGGATGGAATTGATTCGCCCGATGTACCTGATTCGCGAGGACGACATCAAGGCATGGCGGGATGCGAACGGGCTGCATTTCATTCAATGCGCGTGCAAATTTACCGACACCTGCACGACTTGCGGGGATAACGGCAACCGTTCCAAACGGCAGGAAATCAAGGAGTTGATACGGGAGTTGAAAAAGACCAACCCCGGGGTGGAAAACGCGATTTTCAAAAGCGTGGAGAACGTCTGTCTGGATACCGTAATCGCCTATAAGCAAGAGGGGACCACACATCATTTCCTGGACTCTTACGACGATTGACCGCGGGGAGCGAGGAGGTGGGAGGTACATATGGAACATGGGATGTAAAGAATAAGTCGAAAAAACGAATATTTTGCATATATAACAGGTAAAAGTTGCAAAAAGGGCTTGTATTTTCGGAAAAACTGTGTTATAATTGTGAAAAAATAGGAAACACCGCGTAATTCCGATGGCATGATTGCGCGGGTTGCCTAAAGTAGCGGAGGTTTTTGGTTCTATGCTCACGGCACGTTCCTTGACTGTTTCATACGTGACACCCTTGGTTGACGTAGAAGAAGTTTCGGATTTTCTGATTGCTTCCCTGAATACAAAAGAAATTCAGGGGGAATGGGACTGAACCCCGTTCGGAATGCAAGGAGGTAGAAAAAATGAAACTTTTCGGTAAGATTTTGTCATTTGTCGGTTTGCTCGGTCTGCTGATTGGGTTCGCGGAAGTCTCCGCATTGGGCGTGTCGGACGTGACGCCCGCCGTGCGGATTGAACACCACAATCTCGCATTCGGCAATCGGGTTTGCCTGCTTTACGCGGTGGAAACGGAGGGGACGGGAGGAGCGGCACCGTTCATGGAATTTCGGATTGAGAACAGCGACCTGTCGGAACCCGATGCGGTCTGTCGTTCCTATGAGTACCGACCGATGAATGAGGGAGAAAAGCAGAGTTACTACGTCTTTGCCCTCACGGGACTGAACGCGGCACAGATGGCGGACGTCGTATATGCCCGCGCGGGAGTGACCGTGGGCGGTCAGACCTACTACAGCGAGACGGATTCCTACAGCGTATGCGAATACGCGGCGAAAAAACTGGGAATTGTGGATGGTGTTATGCCAACCGAAGACGCGGCGTTGCAGGAGTTGTTGCTCTCGATGTTGGAATACGGAAGCGACGCACAGACTTATCTCGGGTACCGTACCGACACCCTTGCAAACGAATTCTATCTGACGTTCGGAAACAGTGAAACACCGACCGATGGGGTCGCGTACGAACCGAAAGCCGACGGAACTGCCGAGGTGAGCGGATACGAGGGGAGCGAGGCGCGGGTGGTGATTGCGCGGAAAGACCCCAAAACGGGGCGGAGTGTAACCTCCATCCGGGCGGGAGCGTTTCGCAACAACGGAACCGTGACGGAGGTGGTTGTGCCGGAGACGGTGAAAACCATCGGAGACGGTGCGTTTGAGGACTGCGACAGCCTGACCTATGTAGACCTGCGGGAGGGCGTTCAAACGATAGGGGAAAAGGCATTTTCGGGATGCAGGAAACTGAAAGAGGTGCGGTTACCCGTATCGCTGACTTCGCTCGGCAAGACGCCGTTCCCCTCAAGCGATGACCTGACGCTGTGCTATGCGGGGACGAAAGCGCAACTGAAGACGCTGCTCGGGAACAGTGCGGGCTGGGCGAATGACGAAATCTATTGCTTTGTTCTCGCAGACAAAACCGAGTTGCGGTATCCCGGGGATTTCAACTGACCGGAAACGGAAACAAGGGAAAACGACGGAAAACGGTGAAACGTCGGGCAAATCAGCCGGCACCGAATGGCGCAAAGCCATTCGGTGCCGGCTTTGCTTTTTTGCTTCTTTTCGGCCTCACATCATTGACAAATATACAGTTTGGGGTGGACGGCTGAGACCGGGACTGTCAACGCGGCATATGACGCGGGAGGCACGCTGATATGGCATCTCTCCCGCAGGCGAAGAATCATTTTTCCGGTTTCTCTTGACAGCGGGGCGGTTTTGTGCTATCCTTATGGTATACCGAAACGGTCGCGGATGCGGCGAAAGCCGACGACCGAATTCCTGATTGCGGAGGTCGCGATGGAATTTCCGTACCTTTCCGGAGCCGGACTCTACCGCTCCGAAATTTCCGAATACCGGAATCTCAGGCAGTCACCCCTGCGCAGTGTGACCGAATACGAAATCGAGTTGTTCTGCGAGGATTACCGCTACGGGATTGTGAACGACGTGCGGGTGCCGTATCGGCGCGGGACGGTGTTGGTCGCAAAACCGGGGAACAGACGGTGCAGTCGGTTTCCGTTCTCCTGCTACTATCTGCACGTAACGGTGACCGACCCCGATTTGCGCGCGGCGTTGGACGCGCTTCCCGCATTCCTGACGGTGTCGGACGAGGGCGCGTATGTTGACCTGTTCCGCAGAATTTCGGCGCTGTTTCCCGAAGCCGATGACCGTGTTCCGCTTGAAATGACAGGACTCCTGATGCTCCTGATTGCGCGGCTGACGCGGGAGAATTCGGTCAGGCAAGGGGAGCGGTCGCTCCCGCAGGTACGGCAGGACGTGATTGCAACGGCGCGGACGGTCATAAATGAACGCTATGCGCAGGACCTCTCTCTGCGGACGCTTGCGGAGGAAGTCCACCTCAATCCGAACTATTTTCACAGAATTTTTACTGCCGCCTGCGGCATGACGCCGCTTGCCTATCTGACGGAGGTCCGCATTTCCCACGCAAAATTTCTCCTGCACAACACCGACCGTTCGGTGACCGAAATCGCGGGACAGTGCGGTTTTTCGTCCTACAATTACTTCTGTACCGTATTCCGCAAAGCGGTCGGGCTGTCGCCGAGCGCATTTCGGGACCGCGCCAATCGCATTTACGACGGTGTGCGGTAAAAATGAAAAGCGGAAAACCGAAATGAAAAAACCTGCCTGTAGCCGTGCTACAGGCAGGTTTTTTTTCGTTTGCGCAATCTATCCGACGGTACGACCGGGGCGCCATCTGCGGATTGCGCGGTATTGTCTTTACAGCACCTTGCTGAGAAATTCCTGCGTGCGGGGGAGTTTCGGGTGGTCGAACACCTCGGCGGGGGACCCCTCTTCCGCAATTTTTCCGCCGTCCATAAAGAGAACGCGGTCAGCCACTTCGCGGGCAAAGCCCATTTCGTGGGTCACGATAATCATGGTCATTCCGTCGCGCGCAAGGCTTTTAATGAGGTCCAGTACCTCACCGACCATTTCGGGGTCGAGCGCCGAGGTCGGCTCGTCAAACAGCATGACCTCCGGCTCCATCGCAAGCGCACGGATGATGGCAATCCGTTGCTTCTGTCCGCCCGAGAGGGTTGCGGGGTAAACGTCCGCCTTGTCCGAAAGTCCGATACGGGCAAGCAGTTTGCGCGCCTGCTGTTCGGCTTCCTGCGCCGTTTTCAGTTTCAGTTGGGTCGGCGCAAAGGTCAGGTTTTGCAGGACCGTCAGATTGTTGAACAGGTTGAAGTGCTGAAACACCATGCCCATCTTCTGCCGTGCAACGTCAATGTCGATGCGGTTCTCTTTTTCGTATTGTTTCAGCGCGGTGCGGTATGCGGAACTTTCCCGCTGTTTCAGCAGGTTGTCTGCCTTGATGTGCAGAATCGCCGCCATATCCTCTTCGCCCGCCGCCGTCAGCGTGCGGTAGGAATCGGAAAGACGAATGATGTCAAAATGCAGATAGGGATCGGGAGCGGTCAGCAGTTTGCCGTCCATCCAGATTTCGCCGAAAGTCGGCGCTTCCAGTTGGTTGACGCAACGGAGCAGGGTGCTTTTTCCGCTTCCGGACGGACCAATCAGCACCACCTTTTCGCCTTTTTTCACTTCGCAGGAGACTGCTTTGAGGATGTGCAGATTCCCGAAATCCTTGTACAGATTCTTAACGCTTATCACTTGCTTTCATCCTCCGTTCAATCATTTTGATCAGGAAAACCATCAGGTAGACCACCACAAGATAGAACACGCCGGCAATCAGACCGCTTGCAAGATAGTTCGGGATTTTGTTCCATACGATGTTTGACGCGGCATTGAGGTCGAACGTCAGGGACCCCGCCGTCGCGCCCACCATGCTGATGATGGAAGTTTCCTTCAAAAGGGCAATCATCTCGTTGCCGATGGCGGGAATGATGTTTTTTACCGCCTGCGGCAGAATGATGCGGAGCATGGTACACCGCCACGAAAGTCCCAGTGCGCGTCCCGCTTCCATCTGCCCGGGGTCCACGGAGGAAATGCCCGCACGGATGTTTTCGGAAACGTACGCGCCCGAGTTGATGCCGAAAGTCAGAATGGCGGCATAGGGCTTGAAGCCGGGGATTGCAAAGACCGCAAACACCATGATGAAAAGTTGAAGTGCAACGGGAGTACCGCGGAAAACCGTGGTGTAGACGTTGCAGAGAATTGCGGGAATTTTCATGTATTTGTTGACCTGCGCCGAGATTTTGACGATTGCAACGGTGAATCCGAGAACCAGTCCGATGGCGGCGGCAACAAGCGTCAGAAGCAGGGTATTGCGGAAGCCCTCAAGCATATACCCCATACATTCGGCATCGGTCAGAATTTTGTAAATGTCCTGAAACAGCATAAAATGAATCCTCTTATAAGCCCCAAAAAGGAAAAGCGGCGTGCGCTTTTCCTTTCGGTATGTGTTCGGATCGGGTCTTTATACGCCGAGGTGCTTCTTGACCAGTGCTTCGATTCCGTCCTTGCCGAGTTCCGCCAACACTTCGTTGATTGCATTCAGCAGTTCGGTCTGTCCCTTGGTCACGCAGATTGCGTAGGTATCGGTAGCGGCTTCATCAGCCTCTCCGTCTGCACCCTTGTAGTAGAGGGGGGCGCACTTGAGGTTGCTTTTGCCCTCAATCAGTTTCTGTGCGGGCAGTTCATCGATAATCAGAACATTGCTGTCGATTCCTTTGGAAACATCCTCAGCAGCGGTTGCAAGCGCGTCGAAACCGACTTTTGCGGCACCCGAGCCGTCAAGCGTTCCTCCGTTCAACTCATCGCCGAGGAACAGATCGGCGGTGGTTCCGTTCTGGACCGCGATTTTCTTGCCCTTGAGGCTGTCCCAATAAATGCCCGTCACATTGTCCGTGGTCTTGCTCTCGTAGGTTGCCGCTTCCGATGCGGGATAGATTACATAAAGTGCCGCAGTGTAATACTCATTGGAGAAGTCGACCTTTTCTTTTCTCGCATCGGTAATCGAGATGCCCGCCGCGCCGACGTTGGTCAACTTGCCGTCGTGAACCGCATCAACGATGGAATCGAAAGACACATTTTCAAAGACGACCTTTTTGCCGAGTTTCTCGCCGACCTTTTCCATAATCTCAACGTCAACGCCGACAATCTTGCCGTCCTTGACGTATTCAAAGGGGGCGAAACCTGCTTCGGTGTAAACGACCAGTTTTTTCTTGCAGGATGTGAGTGTGAACAGGCAACTTGCCAAGAGGCAGACCGCAAGTGTGATGGAAAGTAGTTTTTTCATGATTTTTTTCCTCCGTGTGGGATGTTTTTGTGATGCCACTATTATACTGCATAAATTTCCGTTTGTCAAGCGGTTTTCTGCATATTTTTTCATTTCGTATGCAATGTGCATAATAATACAAAACAGGCACTTTAAATTGTATAAATTGCCTAATTGACTCCTTGTGTGCGAAAAAAATGAAACAAAAACCGGCAGACCGCAATATGGAAACGGGAAAAGAAAGGAAACCGACTGTGTACATAATGAATATTATTCATCCAATATGCAGAATTCCGTTTCGGTGAGAACCCGTTCCTCCTATATAAAAAGGAAAGAAATAAACGCACCCCATTTCCTGGACTCTTACGACGATTGACCGCGGGGAGCGAGGAGGTGGGAGGTACATATGGAACATGGGATGTAAAGAATAAGTCGAAAAAACGAATATTTTGCATATATAACAGGTAAAAGTTGCAAAAAGGGCTTGTATTTTCGGAAAAACTGTGTTATAATTGTGAAAAAATAGGAAACACCGCGTAATTCCGATGGCATGATTGCGCGGGTTGCCTAAAGTAGCGGAGGTTTTTGGTTCTATGCTCACGGCACGTTCCTTGACTGTTTCATACGTGACACCCTTGGTTGACGTAGAAGAAGTTTCGGATTTTCTGATTGCTTCCCTGAATACAAAAGAAATTCAGGGGGAATGGGACTGAACCCCGTTCGGAATGCAAGGAGGTAGAAAAAATGAAACTTTTCGGTAAGATTTTGTCATTTGTCGGTTTGCTCGGTCTGCTGATTGGGTTCGCGGAAGTCTCCGCATTGGGCGTGTCGGACGTGACGCCCGCCGTGCGGATTGAACACCACAATCTCGCATTCGGCAATCGGGTTTGCCTGCTTTACGCGGTGGAAACGGAGGGGACGGGAGGAGCGGCACCGTTCATGGAATTTCGGATTGAGAACAGCGACCTGTCGGAACCCGATGCGGTCTGTCGTTCCTATGAGTACCGACCGATGAATGAGGGAGAAAAGCAGAGTTACTACGTCTTTGCCCTCACGGGACTGAACGCGGCACAGATGGCGGACGTCGTATATGCCCGCGCGGGAGTGACCGTGGGCGGTCAGACCTACTACAGCGAGACGGATTCCTACAGCGTATGCGAATACGCGGCGAAAAAACTGGGAATTGTGGATGGTGTTATGCCAACCGAAGACGCGGCGTTGCAGGAGTTGTTGCTCTCGATGTTGGAATACGGAAGCGACGCACAGACTTATCTCGGGTACCGTACCGACACCCTTGCAAACGAATTCTATCTGACGTTCGGAAACAGTGAAACACCGACCGATGGGGTCGCGTACGAACCGAAAGCCGACGGAACTGCCGAGGTGAGCGGATACGAGGGGAGCGAGGCGCGGGTGGTGATTGCGCGGAAAGACCCCAAAACGGGGCGGAGTGTAACCTCCATCCGGGCGGGAGCGTTTCGCAACAACGGAACCGTGACGGAGGTGGTTGTGCCGGAGACGGTGAAAACCATCGGAGACGGTGCGTTTGAGGACTGCGACAGCCTGACCTATGTAGACCTGCGGGAGGGCGTTCAAACGATAGGGGAAAAGGCATTTTCGGGATGCAGGAAACTGAAAGAGGTGCGGTTACCCGTATCGCTGACTTCGCTCGGCAAGACGCCGTTCCCCTCAAGCGATGACCTGACGCTGTGCTATGCGGGGACGAAAGCGCAACTGAAGACGCTGCTCGGGAACAGTGCGGGCTGGGCGAATGACGAAATCTATTGCTTTGTTCTCGCAGACAAAACCGAGTTGCGGTATCCCGGGGATTTCAACTGACCGGAAACGGAAACAAGGGAAAACGACGGAAAACGGTGAAACGTCGGGCAAATCAGCCGGCATCGAATGGCGCAAAGCCATTCGGTGCCGGCTTTTTCACTCTTTTTTCGGAAAAAAGGTTGCAATTGTGCGAAAAATGTGGTACAATATCATAATGGAATCTTTCTTTTGTGGGCGGTCCCGTTTTTCGGACCCCCGAACTGTTGCTCGAAAGGATGTTTTATGACAATGACGAATCGCTTGCGGCGCTTTTTCTGCGGTCGCGGCTTTGTGATTCTGACGGCGCTTCTGGTTTTCCTCGGGCATTCGACCTTGTGGGTGGAGGACCGTCTCCTGTTTGGCGGATACCAAGAATTTCTGTTCGGCGGGCTTTTGATTCTCTGCATTGCCGTTGCTTGCCTTATATGCGACGATTTGCGTTTTCTTCTGATGCCGGTAATTTCCGGCGCGTTTCTCGTCCCGAAAGTTCATGCGATGGGCTTTCCGTATTACAGCGATTTTTACCTTGACCATATGGTTATCACGCTTGCGTACGTTTTGGGGATTGCTTTGGTCGGTGCAATCGTCTGTTTTATCGCGCGCAACCGACCGAATCCGCTTTCGTTCCGCAGTCCTGTTTTCCTGGGCATGGTGCTGTTTTGCGCGGCGCTGATGTTCAACGGCGCGGGCAGTCGGTATTACACTTCCTCCGATACGGTATATTCGCTGACGATGGTTGCGGGAATGCTCTGCTTTTATCTGCTGCTTGCGGCTTACGTTCGGTTTGACCGGACCGTGTTCGACCACTTCATGTTTTGCGCTCTGATGCTCGGGGTGCTGCTTCTGGCGCAACTGGGGTTTACCTGCATTGACCCGGGACCCGACCGGATGCAGTTTACCGCCAGCGGCGGAATCGACAAGGTTTCCCTGAACTTCGGTTGGGGCAATTCCAACGCGATGGGCGGAATGCTGGCATTCCTGATGCCGTCCGGTTTTTACTTTGCCTATTCGCATAAGAGAGGATGGATTGGCTATTTTCTCAGCGGAGCAATGTTCCTCGGAATCGTTATTTCCCAGAGTCGTGGCGCTCTGCTCAGCGCGGCGTTTACCTTGGTCGTGTCGGTGTCGGTGCTTGTGAGCGGAGGGGAAAACCGGCGGACAAACCGTGTTCTGACGACGCTTGCGGCGCTTGCGGGAATCGGAGTGGTCGTGATGTTCCGCGGGAAACTGCTTCGGTTGGTGCGCACGATGCTGGAGTACGGAACTGGCGACACGGGACGGTTTGAAATCTGGAAAACCGCAATCGAAAAGTTTCGGGAGTATCCCGTGTTCGGCGCGGGCTTTTATACCGATTTCTGTTACAGTCAGTGGGAGAAAAACGTCTATCCGTATTTCTATCACAATACGCCGCTACAGGTGTTGGCATCTGGCGGATTGGTGGCATTTGCGGCATACCTGTTCCATCGGGTTACAACCGTTGTGCTGATGTTCCGCAAATCCGACGCGTACAAGATTTTTATGGGGCTTTGCGTGATGGGGCTTCTGATTTTCTGCCTGTTTGAGGTCATCTTCTTTGCGACTTACCCTGTAATTGTCTATTCGCTGATGCTGTTGTTTATGGAGAAAAGGACCGCAGCCCAAAAGGCGGCGGTCGGATAACCGTTTGGGAGGTGCCTGATGAAGATTCGGCTTTGGCGTGTGTTCAGCCTGTTTCGGCGGGATGTGCTGTTGAATTTTCTGACCTTGGGCGCGATTTTCTTCCTGATTCCGCTGATTCTCCTTGCACTGACGCAGACTTTGGTGTGGTGGACGCTTCTCGGGCTGGTTGCGCTGAATCTGATTTGGGTCTTGACGTACCTTTTGGGATGTCCCTCCTCGTTGCGGATGGAGGGGGACAGGGCGGAATTTACGGAGTATTATGAGGTGCGCAAGGGGGACCACAAACGGCTCCATTTTATCGTAACCGCCATTCGGCAGGTGGAATACCGCCAGACCGCATTCGAGCGTCTGTTTGATATCGGAAGAATCCGATTCCGCGGTGACGCCGAGGTGGAGCCGAGCGGGATTCTGCCACAGACGGGCGGCATCGTATTTGAAATCGCCGGCATTCCGCATTTTCGGGATTTCCGTGCCGAACGGAGCGAAGCGGAGATGTCACGCAGTACACAACGGGATGACCTGTCGGGGAATTCCGAACGATAAGAGCATACCGCGCAGGTTCAGGCGAATCTGTGCGGTATTATTTTTTTGAGGATTTACAAAAAGTTCATATATTTCTTCTTCGTGGCGTTGACAAAGTGTTCGGAATGTGATACAATTTTATTATATTGGGGCGGAAGGCGTTTTGATGGAAAGAACCGTCGGAACGCGGTCCGGACAGAGAAAAATTAGGAGCAGGAGGTTGTCTTTATGGAGAAAGACACAACGATTGGCGCACGGAAAATCGCGGCTCTGTTTGACGCGGGAACCTTTGCCGAAATCGGCGCGTATGTCAGACGAAGCGACGGAAAGGAGTCGGGTGCGGTCTGCGGTTACGGAGCCGTAAACGGGAAGTTGGTTTACGCGTTTGCGCAGGACAGCGACCGCGAAAAGGGCGCTTTTGACCTGACGGTGGCAAAGAAAATTCATGCTTTGTACGAAACCGCAATGCGCAACGGTGCGCCCGTTGTCGGAATTTTCGACAGCGTCGGTTCTTATATGACCGACGGGACCGATGCCATGGCGGCTTACGGAATGCTTTTGGCGGATGTCGGTCGTGCATCGGGCGTGATTCCGCAGATTGCGCTGATTGACGGCGTCTGCGCGGGACTTTCCGCAACGGCGGCGGCGATGTTCGATTTGACCGTTACGATTGAGGGAAAATCGCAACTGTTCGTCGGTGCGCCGTTCCTGACCGGAAAAGACGGCGGCGCCGAGAGTGCAGCGGCGGACGGGCTTTCCTCGGTGACCGCAAAGGACGGGACGGACGCGGCGGCAAAGGTCCGCGCCCTGCTCGGACTGTTGCCCGCAAGTTGTGCGGCGCTTCCCGAGGAGATTGGGAATGATGACCCGAACAGAGTCTCCGAAGTTGCGGGACTTGCGGTTCGGGACGCAATTGCGTCGGTGACCGACCGCGGCAGTTTCGTGGAAATCGGCGAAAAATTCGGCGCGGGAATGGTGACGGGACTTGCACTGCTCGGCGGTTATCCCTGCGGAGTCGTGGCAAACGACGCGGCGGTCGCGGGCGGTGTTCTGACTGCGGACGGCGCGAGAAAAGCCGCAAAACTTGTGTCGCTGTGCAACTGCTTCGGTCTGCCGGTCCTGACGTTGGTTGACAGCGAGGGCGTGGCGGCGGACGCGAAAGAGGAGAGCGCACCGCTTGCGGCGGAACTTGGCAAACTGGCGATGCTGTACGCTTCGGCGAACGTCGCGAAACTGACGGTCGTGCTTGGAAAGGCATACGGCGCGGCGTTTACGCTGATGGGGTCCAAAGCGCTCGGCGCGGACGTTGTGTATGCGCTTGACGGTGCGGAAATCAGCGTGATGAAACCCGAGGCGGCGGTGGCGTTCCTTTGGAACGACCGGATTGGCGAAACGGTGACACGCGCGGAACTGGTGAAAAAGTGGACCGATGAAGAAGCGTCGGCGGTCCGTGCGGCGGAAAGCGGCGCGGTGGACGATATTCTGAATCCTGCCGATTTGCGCAAGTATCTGTGCGGCGCGGTCAATATGTTGCTTTGCAAGGACGAAGCGGCGCTGACCCGCAAGCACTGCAACCTCCCGCTGTAAGGAGGCAACGATATGATGAATCCAATCGTTTATGCGCTTGCCGATGCCCCGATAAAAGATACCGTCGGGGAGACGTTCGGAGAGCGCGCGGGCTATGCGGGAAGCGTGACCCTGTTGGGTATGGTGGCGATTTTTGCAGTGCTTACCCTCCTGTGGGGCGTGATTGAACTGCTTCACCGCGTGCTGAACCGCGGCGGAAAGACCGATGCCCCTGCGGCAAAGTCTGCGGCACCGGTTGTAAAACCCGCGGCGGCACCGAAACCGGTCGCGGCGGCGCCTGCCACAAAGAATGACGACGAACTGGTTGCGGTCATCACCGCAGCGGTTGCGGCGGCGATGGAAGAAGAGGGGTACACGGGGGGCTTCCGTGTCGTCTCGTTCCGCAGAACACAGAACCGCAGAAGCGGCAGATAACAGATATTGAAAGGATAACAGGTGAAAACCATGAAAAACTACCGTATTACCGTAAATGGCGTTTCCTATGACGTGACCGTTGAGGAGACTGCCGCCGTTGCCACGACACAGCCCGCACCCGCTCAGACCGCACCCGTTGCCGCACCTGCACCGAAAGCGGCACCCGCTCCGGCTCCTGCCGCTGCTCCCGCACCTAAGGCGGCGCCCGCCGCGACCGGCGCAAACGTCATCAAGGCGCCGATGCCGGGTACCATCGTGAAAGTGAACGTCAAAGCAGGGGACAGCGTGAAGCGCGGCGACGTGCTTTGCGTACTGGAAGCGATGAAGATGGAGAACGAGATTATGGCTCCCGCCGACGGAACGGTCGCGGGCGTGAACGTTTCCGCAGGCGAATCGGTTCAGACCGACGCGGTTCTGCTCTCGCTGAACTGATACGCGCGCAATCCAAACGAAAACGGAAAGGATTGATTGCGCATGAATTTACTGGATAGTATTACGAATTTTCTGGAGTCGACGGGCTTTGCGATTCTCGGGAATGAGGGCGGTCTTGCCACGTTCCGTACCATCGTGATGCTTGCCATCTCCTGCGTGCTGGTCTATCTGGCAATCGTCAAGGGATTCGAGCCGCTTCTCTTGCTTCCGATTGCAATCGGCATGCTTCTGACCAACATTCCCGGGGGCGGAATGTTCCATGAGGAATATTTCATAACCTCGGGGGACATCAACTACGGCGAGGTCCTGCGTAAAGGGGGACTTTTGGACCTGCTTTATATCGGCGTGAAAACCGGTATCTACCCGTGTCTGATTTTCGTCGGCATCGGCGCGATGACCGACTTCACCCCGCTGATTTCCAACCCCAAGAGCCTGCTGATGGGCGCGGGCGCACAATTCGGCGTGTTCGTGGCGTATTCGGGCGCCTTGCTGACGGGTGCGTTCACCTACGCCGAAGCGGCAGCCATCGGCATCATCGGCGGTGCGGACGGACCGACCGCGATTCTCGTGACTAAGATTCTCGCGCCGCAACTGCTCGGGGCGATTGCGATTGCCGCATACTCCTATATGGCGCTGATTCCGCTGATTCAGCCGCCGATTATGAAACTGGTGACCACGCCCGCCGAGCGGAAGATTCGCATGACGGCGTTGCGTCCCGTATCCCGCACCGAAAAATTGGTGTTCCCGATTGCGGTGACCGCCGTGGTCGGTCTGATTGTGCCGGACGCGCTCCCGTTGATTGGATGTCTGATGTTCGGGAACCTGCTCAACGTCTGCGGCGTGACCGAGCGGCTTTCCAAGACCGTGCAGAATGAACTGATGAACATCATCACGGTGTTCCTCGGCATTTCGGTCGGTGCGACTGCGACCGCTTCGAACTTCCTCAAGCCCGAGACGCTTCTCATCATCGTACTGGGACTTGTGGCATTCAGCATCTCCACTCTGGGCGGACTTCTGACGGCAAAGGTGATGTGCAAACTCACGGGCGGCAAGATTAACCCGCTCATCGGTTCCGCCGGCGTTTCCGCCGTTCCGATGGCGGCGCGCGTTTCGCAAAAGGTGGGACAGGCGGAGGACCCCGGTAACTTCCTCCTGATGCACGCAATGGGACCGAATGTGGCAGGTGTTATCGGCTCGGCGCTTGCCGCCGGTGTTCTGCTCTCCTGCTTCAACCGATGAAAGGAATGGATTGAAACATGGCAAATGTAAAAATTACCGAGACTGTCCTGCGCGATTCGCATCAGTCTCTGATTGCAACCAGAATGACCACCGAGGAGATGCTCCCGATTCTCGAAACGATGGACGGCATCGGCTACCATTCGCTTGAGGCGTGGGGCGGCGCGACTTTTGACGCCTGCATGCGGTTTCTGAACGAGGACCCGTGGGAAAGACTGCGCAAGATTCGCGCAAGGGTGAAGAACACCAAACTGCAGATGCTGTTCCGCGGGCAGAACATCCTTGGTTACCGCCACTATTCGGATGACGTGGTGGAGTATTTCGTGCAGAAGTCGATTGCAAACGGCATTGACATTCTGCGGATTTTCGACGCACTCAACGACCCCCGCAACCTCAAAACCGCGATTGACGCGACCAAAAAAGAGGGCGGACACGTGCAGGCGGCGATTTCCTACACGACGGGACCCGTTTACACGCCCGAATACTACGTCGGTTACGCCAAACAACTTGAAGAAATGGGCGCGGATTCCATCTGCGTCAAGGATATGGCGGGACTTCTGAAGCCCTACGACGCATACGATTTGATTAAGGCGCTGAAAGAGACTGTCAAAATTCCGATTCAGTTGCACACGCACTACACCTCGGGGCTTGCGTCCATGACTCTGCTCAAGGCGGTGGAGGCGGGTGTGGACATCATCGACACCACGATTTCCCCGATGGCAATGGGAACCTCTCAGCCCGCGACCGAGGCAATGGTGGCGGCGTTGGCGGGGACGCCCTACGACACGGGAATTGACTTGGCGAAACTCGACAAGGTAACGAAGTATTTCACGCCTCTGCGCGAAAAGTATCTGGCAAGCGGACTGCTGAACCCGAAAGCGCTGAAAGTGGATGTGAACGCGCTTCTGTATCAGGTTCCGGGCGGCATGCTTTCCAACCTGATGAGCCAGTTGGCGCAGGCGGGCAAGTCGGATAAACTGACCGAGGTGTTGGAGGAAGTGCCGCGCGTGCGTGCGGACGTCGGATACCCGCCGCTGGTTACGCCGTCGTCGCAGATTGTCGGCACGCAGGCGGTGTTCAACGTCATTATGGGCGAGCGGTACAAGACCTGCACGAAAGAGTTCAAGGGCATTGTGCGCGGCGAATACGGCAAGACGCCGCTTCCGATTGACCCTGCGTTCGTGAAAAAGATTATCGGTGACGAAAAGCCGATTACCTGCCGTCCCGCGGACCTGCTCAAGCCCGAACTTGAGGAGTTGCGTCGGGAAGTTGCGCCTTACGCGGAGCAGGATGAGGATGTACTGTCCTACGCGCTGTTCCCCGAGGTATCGAAGAAGTTCTTCGAGTACCGCAAGGCGAAGAAGTACGGGTTGGACGCGGACCACGCCGACGCAAAGAACGGGGTGCATCCGATGTAAAGACCTCGGGACTCTGCCCCGAACCGGAAGACCTTGGGCTTTGCCCCAAGCCGGAAGACCTTGGGCTTTGCCCAAACCCACAAGGGGCTTCTTGAAAGAAGCCCCTTGACCGCAAGAACTTTAACCAAAGGGGATTTTACCTCCTCTTTTTTGTTATGCGTATTCCTGTGTAGCCGCTTACGCTCTACGAATTCCGGTTGCTCCCGCGACCAATCCCGTCCAGCGGGATTGGCACGGCTTACGCCTCGCTCCCGCTACCGGATAGAAGTGGAAAAGACCTTGGGCTTTGCCCAAACCCACAAGGGGCTTCTTGAGAGAAGCCCCTTGACCGCAAGAACTTTAACCAAAGGGGATTTTACCTCCTCTTTTTTGTTATGCGTATTCCCGTGTAGCCGCTTACGCTCTACGAATTCCGGCTGCTCCGAGCCAAATCCCGTCGAGCGGAATTTGGGCGCTTACGCTCTCTACGCTACCGGATAGAAGTGTTAGGAAAGTTACTTTTGAATCGGGCGGAACGACACATGGGTCGTTCCGTTCCGCTTATCAACTGACCTGAACTTTTTCTTTGCGAAAAAATGCGAAAAAAAGTCTTGACAAGCCATGGAAAATGTGGTATAATAGATGTACCTCTGCGAGAGGGCTTTTTCTTTGCGGTTTTGTACTGCGGAAATCTCGGGCGATGCGCAACCGATAACCTCGGCGTCCGATGCTCTCGGGAGGGAGGTACACGGGTTCGGCGATACGCCGAATCAAATAATTCAAAATGGGAGGTGCCGCTAAATGGCTAATGATGCACGAGTCAAAGTGACTCTTGCGTGCAGTGAATGCAAGCAGAGAAATTATGACACCAAGAAAAACAAGAAAAATGACCCGGACAGACTGGAACTCATGAAGTATTGCAA
>CAZVYZ010000013.1:0-38337 GCA_964630695.1 uncultured Ruminococcus sp. | reverse complement strand
GCAATCAGGAGGTGGCGCTGACGCGACTGGAATCCCGCGTCGGCTCGACCATGCTCTCCGATGTCACGCGCGGGCTGATCTCCCTGATTCACGGGGACGACAATTCCATGTACTGGGCGCAGCTTTCGATGAAGTTTTCAGACTACCAGAGGCAGCTTCTGCGGGCGCAGGCAAACGCCGTCCCGCGTAAGGTGCGGAAACTCTCCATGGCGCTCCTGTGTTGCTTCATGCTCATCTATGTGGCGGCACCGCACGGGTGTCCGCAAACCGCATCCGTATTGCAGGGAATTTGTATGACGATTGGTACAACAGGTAAACAGGAGGAACAGTGAAGATGAAGCTGGAACGGACAGTCCTGTGGGCTGAAAAAGACCTGCTTTTTGGAGGACGGAGATCCGGCAATCGGATTCCTCGGCTTTCTGCACGGGTGCTTTGGTGAGAGCGGCTTGCAGACGGATGAAAACCTGCCGGAAACGGTTCGGGCGGAGTATGCGGAGGTTCTGCACTTTCTGTGCAGCCCCGATGCCCGCCGCATCCTTTGCGGAAAGGTGCAGATGGAGGGGTATTGCCGCAACCGCAGAAAATCCCATGTTCCGATGGCGTTCGGTCGGGAGTGCTGGGAATTCCGCATCCTGAACGAGAATCTGGTGTGGTATCTTGCCTGTACCCCGTGGAACGACCGCAGGCAGTTTTCGCTGTTTGTTTATGACCGCATGCATGACCTTGATGACCGCCCTTGCCGCGCGTGTTGGTTTGCCCGAACGCTGTTACGGGGTACAGCCGTTCACGGGGGAGCGCATCCTGATTCGCTACGGTGAGGATTCCTACGAACTCTTTCCGCAGTATGGATGCAATGCCACCGAGAACCGGAAGCATGCCACGGAAAGGAACAGGGAGCTTGGCGTTGCTCCCACACAGGTTGCCGCAATGGAAAACGGGTCTGTTTACGGTTGGGACACTCCGATGGCAGATGTGCGGAACTATGATAAGGACGGGCATTATTTTCCGATGGAAGAATGGTCGCAACAAAAGAAAAAATGATGACACCCGCGCACAGTCTCTCCGTTAGCTGTTATTCCTGCGCGATATTATGTCGTAAAAAGGTAGTTCCCAAAAAAACACAAAAGAAATTTGCAAAGATGTATTGCTTTTGTGCGCACAATGGTGTATAATAGTATCAGAACAAAAGAAAGGTGGAATGCACATGGCAGTCAAATCCGCAAATTTGTATGCAAGAATCGAACCGGAACTGAAGGAAGAAGCCGAAAGCATTTTGGCGGCGCTCGGTATTCCGGCATCCAATGCGATTACGATGTTTTACCGGCAGATTATCCTGCAAAGGGGAATGCCGTTTGAGGTGAAGCTCCCCGCTCCGAAAATTCCGATGTTGCATGACATGACAGAGGAAGACCTGAATCGGGAATTGGAGAAAGGATACGCGGATATGGTAGCCGGACACGCGCGGGATGCGTCGGAGGCGTTTGACAATATCCGTCAAAGCAGAGCATGACATTTCAGGTAAAAATCACCGCCCCTGCGGAGCAGGACTTGCGGGCAATTTACGATTATATCGCAGAGGAGCTGCAAAGCCCGCAGATTGCAGACGGTTGGCTTGACCGATTGGAAAAGAGTATCTTAAGCCTTGACCGGATGCCGGAACGGTTTCGGCAGTATGAGAAAGAGCCGTGGAAAAGCCGTGGCTTGCGCGTCATGCCGTTTGAAAATTATCTGGTGTTTTATATTCCAAAGCCGGAAGAACAAACAGTGTATATCATCCGTGTAATGTACGGCGGTCGGGATATTGACGCGCAGTTGAAGCAGACAAAATAACAGGAAGCGGCATTTGTTCCGGTTGTCTGTAGCTTGTAGCAACTGTAATGGACAAAAATCCTAAATTCAGGGGAAATGTCCAATGAAAAAAGAATAGCAGAAGAAGCAGGATGCTGTATGGCAGTCATCCTGCTTTTTCTGTTGGAAAGAGGGGGCAATGAATTACGAGATTCAAAATCAATACGGCGTTCTGACAGTTACGGAACCGGACAGCCCACGGGAAATCCGGTTCATCACACCGGAGTATCGGGAACTGTTCCGCATCCGGGACGGGGAAAGCGTCTTGCTGTCTGCGAACGGCACCCGCAGGGAAGTGGTCTGCCGTTATCTTGACGACTACCATCTGGTATTTGCCGGGCGCGGCTACCACATCTGCGAACTGGCGGAAGCCCTTCAGCGCATGGGAGCCTTGGTAGAGCCGCTTCCCGAAAAGCGGACGGTCTGGTCGGATCATGACCTGAATCTCCGGGACTGGATCAAAGACCTTGCCGCTGAGGAGCCGGGGTTGACGCGGGAAGAATATGAGACGCGTATGGTGGAAACCAATGCGGGCTATCTCGATGACGAGCGCGCCAATCTGGACATTCCGGTGGACGGGGATATTCTGGTCATCTGCGACCTCGGCTTATGGGACGGTCGGCACAGCGGATATACCCTGATTCCGGACGGCAGTCTCTCGGATTGCCTCCAGTACCGTTACGATTCCGCCGAATGGTATGTCACCAAAGACGGGGAGTTCTGCTCCACCCAATGGCACCATGACGGGTGCAACCGCTACACCTTCCGCAAGTTTCGGGACGGTGCCACCGAGGACGAGCGTGGCGATTTGCTCGAAAAGCTGTATGACGGAACCGCAAAGCAGACGGATATTGACCGCGTAACCGAAAAACTCGGTTACCGTGTGGGGGAGGTGTACGGGTGGCACTTCCCGGATGAGAAAGGGAAAGAGAGAGCACGCGACAGCCGATAAAAAAGCACCGCCGTATGGCGATGCTTGGGGGATTATTCGAAGGAGATGACGAGCCGCTTTCCCATCCCTGCGGCGAGTGCCTGGAGCGTTGCAACCGTAGGACTTGCGGTGCCGTTTTCGATTCGGCTGATGTTGGACTGGCGGACACCGGACTTTTGGGAGAGTTCCTCCTGTGTCATGTGCTGTGCAATTCGTGCGGCAATCAGTGCGCGCGTTACTTCAAGCTCAGGACGCATGGTTTCGTATTCTTTCCGAAACTCCGGATCTTCCATTTGCTTTGCTTTGTATTTTTGCAGATCACTCATGCGATTGCCTCCTTTCATAATCGGCTTTGTATTTCTTGGCTTTGTCGAGTTCACCCGGCGGCGTCTTCTGCGTTTTCTTGACGAACCCGTTTGTCAGAACAATTTTATTATTGACGATGAAGAAGTAAAAGATTCTGGAAATGTCGCTTGCAAATTTGATACGAAGCTCAAAGATACCGTCCGAAAGATATTTGGAGTGCGGTTCCTTCAGCTGATTTCCGAACTCCTCCAAGAGTTCCAGACTCCCGATGGCTTTTGCTCGCATTTTTGCAGTCAGGCTGTCGAGAAATTCCGCAACCGGTTGTTTGCCGCTCTCAAGCGTGTAAAATTCAATGTTGAACACAGGCAATCCCTCCATCCACTATTATTATATTCCTAAAAAGGAATATTGTCAAGAGGAAAAAATGAAATTTCAAAATAAAAAATCGAAAGGAACAGATCAATGTCAAGAAAAACAGACCTGATCACCGATCTGTACCGCCAAACGGTGAAAACCGTCACCAGGAGCGAACGGGACTGGATGGCGTTCCTGCGGACGGCGGCGTGGCAGTATAAGTATCCGTTTTCGGATCAGGTGTGTATCTATGCGCAGAAGCCGGACGCCGTTGCCTGCGCCGAGATTGCCGTCTGGAACCGCCTGGACCGCTGGGTCAACCGAGGCGCACACGGCATTGCGCTCATCCGGGACAGCGGCGGGCGACCGGTTCTTTCCCATGTTTTCGATGTTGCCGACACGCACAGCCGCCGTCCGTTTGAACTCTGGACGATGGAGAACGGGATGGAGCAGGCGATCACCGAAGCGATGGAGAACCGGTTCGGGGAACTGTCGGAGAAACGGTCCTTTCCTGCCGCCGTTCTCTCCGCTGTCGGAAACCTCTGCGAGGATTCGCTCGGAGATTACCTCGACAACCTTGCCGCCGTCACGCACGGGAGTCTGCTTGCCGAGTACGACGCGGACAGTCTGCGGGCTCGCTTTCTCCCCATCCTGAAAAACAGCGTGGCATTCACCGTCCTGACCCGTGCGGGATACCATGCGCCGTCCTATGTGGATGCCGAAGCACTCCACGGTGTGTATGAATTCAGTACCCCGGACACGGTCAACTGCCTCGGCACTGCCACCGCAGACCTCTCGGAGATCTGTCTGCGGGAGGTAGAAAAGGTGGTCAAAGCGGAAAAGCGCCGCACAGTTGACGAAAAAACAAAAATGGGGTATCATGAGGGTGCAGAGAAAAAACAGAAAAACGGAGGGATGAATCATGGAAGCTATGAAAATGACCTATCGGGAAGCGGGAACGGTGATGCTCCCGAACCTGAGACTGTCGGAGAGCCAAGCCCCGGAGATCGGGAAATACGGCATGGAGCGCAGGGCGTATCTGATGGCGCACCGGAGGGGGGCTTATACGACCTTATTGACCGAGAACCGTCTGGCGGAACACCTTTCGGGGATCGACCGGACAGCACGGGATCAGGTGCGGCTGATGACCGGGCAGATGGCGAAGGCGCGAGGGGTGAACGAGCAGATGAAAGCCGAGAATCCGATGCGCTGGACGCAGGAGATGAACAGTATCAAAGCGTCGGCGGAGGAAATCATTCGGCATCAGCTGATCGAGGCGTAAGCGGACAGGAAACCGACCAAATAACCGAACGGAAGAATGAGCCGGCTCAAAACGAGTCGGCTTTTTCTGTCCCGGATTATGATCTGCACCTCGGCACCGTTGTGTATATCGGGAAAAACGAGTGTGAGATCACCGCAATGGACGGTGCGCGTGTGGAACTGTTCGACGGCACGCTCATTCCGCTGGAGTTGGAAACCGGCGCCTTCCTGCGCCGCCTGCGGGAGAATCCGCTCAATGACAGACTGCGGGTCGGATATGTTCCGCAACCGGTTGTCACACCGCCGAAACCGTCATCCGGGAGACGCAGAAAACACCGCCCGGAGGAACCGACGGTCGAATCCCTCACGGCGGAACTGGAGCGGGACTATGCCCGATGGGATGACCTTTTGGAAAACGGCGGTTCCGATCCGACCTGGGCAGACGGCATCAATATGAATCTGGTGCAGGGACGGATTGTTGCCAACCGAAGGATTCTGACAGAACTGTGCGGAGACGGAATGCGTCCCGCCATTCTGGAACGGGAGGAGCCGCGCGAGATGCCGAACGATTATATGGCAAAACCGGATGCCATCCGGCAGGCAGCGAGGCATTCGCTGGAGGTCTACCGCTCCAATCCAACCTATCTGTGGTGTGCGGAGCAGGCGGCAAGGATTCCTGCGGGAATGCTGAAAGGGAGTGTGATTCCGACCATTCTCGGTTATGTCAGCGGACTGGAGACTTTTATCCGGGAGGATGATCTGGTTGCCATGCGCCGTCACCGCAATCCGGACCGGTATCTGGACAGCTTTGACACCTGCCGGCGGGAGATTGAAAAGCTGCTGCCGGCAATCCGACAGAGTGAGAGAACCGACCGCATTTATGAGACCTTGATGGCAGGAGACCCGGCAGAACCGCAACCGAAAACGGAACAGAAACCGTCCCTGCAAGAACCCGCCGTGCTGTCCGTTCCCACTTTTGCCGAGCCGACAAAAGCCGCACTTCCGACCGCTTTCCATCCGGAGGTGTCACCGGATGACCGGATTGACTATCACCTCCCGGAAGGAACCGCCCCGCAGACCTTTTCAACTCCGGAGAAGTACCAAGCCAATGTTGCGGCAATCCGGCTGCTCAAGCAACTGGAATCCGAAAACCGCCTTGCGACACCGGAGGAGCAGACCACGCTTGCTTCCTATGTTGGTTGGGGCGGTCTTGCGGATTGCTTTGACCCTACAAACCGCCACTATGAGGAACTGAAAGCCCTGCTCACGCCCGAAGAATACGAAGCCGCCAAGGAATCCACCCTGACGGCTTTTTATACGCCTCCGGTCGTGATGAAAGCAATCTACAAAGCCCTTGCCAACATGGGTTTTCAGGGCGGGAACATTCTGGAACCTGCCTGCGGCGTCGGTAATTTCATCGGTGCATTGCCGGAAGAAATGCGGGGGTGCCGTGTGTACGGTGTGGAGCTGGACAGCATTTCGGGGCGTATCGCACAGCAGCTGTATCAGAAGCAGAATATCTCGGTCACGGGCTTTGAGAACACCGCCTTTCCGGACAGCTTCTTCGATGTCGCGGTCGGCAATGTCCCGTTCGGGCAGTTCAAGGTGCTTGATCCCAAGTATAACAAGTACAATTTTCTCATCCATGATTATTTCTTTGCCAAGACGCTCGACAAGGTGCGCCCGGGCGGAATCGTTGCCATGCTGACGAGCAAGGGGACAATGGACAAGGAGAATCCCGCCGTCCGCCGCTATCTCGCACAGCGGGCAGACCTCATCGGTGCCATCCGCCTGCCGGAGGATACCTTCCGGGGGAATGCGGGGACAGAGGCGGTGGCAGACATTCTGTTCTTTCAGAAGCGGGATACCATGACCACGCAGGAGCCGGATTGGGTACACCTCGGCACGGACGAAAACGGAATCCCGATGAACCGGTATTTTATCGACCACCCCGATATGATCCTCGGACAGATGGCAACCGAATCGGGACCGTTCGGTCAGCGCGTGACCTGCAAGCCGTATGAAGATCAACCGCTGTCCGACCTGCTTGACGAGGCAATTCCGAATCTTCACGCGGAACTGACGGAGCGGGCAGACGAGCCGGAAGCATTGGAGGATGACAGCATTCCCGCAGACCCGACGGTGCGCAACTATTCCTTTACGCTGGTGGATGGAAAGGTGTATTATCGTCAGAACAGTATTATGACGCCGGTGCAGACGGGCATGACCGGAGAGAACCGTATCAAAGGGATGCTCCGCCTGCGGGACATTACCCGCGCCCTGATCGACGCGCAGCTGTCCGGCGCGTCCGACAAAGCGGTTATGGCACTTCAAGGGGAACTGAATGAAGTCTATGACAGCTTCACGGAAAAGTACGGACTGATCAACTCCCGCGCCAACGAAACGGTCTTTTCGGACGACAGCGCATACTTTCTGCTCTGTTCGCTGGAAATCCTCGACGACGAGGACAAGACCAAACTGAAGCGCAAGGCGGATCTGTTCACCAAGCGCACCATCAACCCGCAGGTGACGGTGAACCATGTGGACACGGCAAGCGAAGCGCTGTCACATGCGGAAGTCTGCTTTCATCGTCCCGTGTGGGCAGAGAAACACTGCACGGCGTGAATTTGAAAGGTTGTCAATACTGTGTGATTATCTTGATTATTTATCAAATAAGAACTTTCGTTTTTTGAAGTATTTTTTATTCAAAATCCAATATATTAAATCGCAAAGCAGGGTAACGAAGTGCCTGTATGTATTTATTCCTATAATTATGTAAATAAGTGCCGAAAAGGAGTAGTTGAGTAGTAATTGTCCCCAGATATAGTAAAGAAACAGTTTCTCGGAGCGCTTTTTGAATTTTGCAAGTTTAAAACGTGTATATATTGCAAAGATGCTTAGAAAAGCATATAGAACGGACATGATTTTTGAAATAATGGGTAATGACTTGTGGTTTTGAAACAGCACATTCAATTGTTCAAGTGATAATCCTAATTTAACTGAATAAGTTATTCCGGTCAATTGAAAAAGAGCATTAAAAGCACAAATAATAGCTGATATATATAATCCAAAATAAATCTGGAAATAAAGCCATCGCATTCCAAGTAGCGGCGATGCTTCAAGCTCATTTTCTTCTTTTTCCAAGTTTTTATCTTGATTTCCTGACATAGTGTATTTCCTTTCTCAACAACATTGTCGAACCCGATTTCTTGAATTTGAATATAAAAGATATATAAACAATTTTGGACAGAGCCAAAAGCGGATAAAAAGTATCGCTCTTTTTATCGACTCTGTTTTCTTCCCGAGTTTTTCTGCTTTTTATTTTTCAAAAATCATGTGAATTCCTCCGTAGCCCAAAATGTTTGCATCTACATATATTTTGTTGCCTTTTAAATAGCATTTTTCACCGCTGTAGAGAAGATAGTCCTGTTCGGGGACAGCATCGTTTGTGAAAATAATATTATTGTTTTTGTCAATTAAAAACTTACCGGTCTGTTTTGAGACAATTCCGTTTTGCTTCACTTTATTTTCCAATTTGTAAGTTCCGTCGTTATGATTTAACTCAATGTAATTGTACTCATAATGGTCGACTGTAATAGTCAGAAAGTCAATCTCTTTCAATTCAAATCTTTCAACTTTTGTACCACAGGAAAGCAAAGAGAGAAGTGGCAGAACCAATACAAAAAGTAAAAATGCGATTTTTTTCATAATCATCCTCCTCAAATATAAAAAAGAGCGTCAACCGTAGTTAACGCTCCGAAAAACGCTAACTCCGATTGCTGCTACACAAACTAAATAATCTTCAGGGGTTCACCATAATCATTTAGCGGAGTTTGCGCTTTTACCAAATTCCTAAAATGATTATGACGAAAAAAGGCTATTTCTATCCCTTGAACGCCCTATAACTTTAATTATTCAGTTTGTGTAGCAATTGTATTATATCATGTTCTGTTGGAAAAGTCAATACGTAAATCGAATAAATATTTATTTCAAGAAAAAAGGAACTGTTTGCCAAGGTCCGTGCCGGACAGGTGCGGGTGTTGATGGGCTCCACCTTCAAAATGGGCGCGGGAACCAACTGCCAGACCCCTCTCATTGCGCTCCATGACCTCGATTGCCCCTGGCGACCGAGCGATCTGGAACAGCGTGCAGGGCGTATCGTGCGGCAGGGGAATCTCAATCCGGAGGTGGATATTTACCGCTATATCGCCGAAGGAACCTTTGACGCATATATGTACCAGCTGATGGAGAGTAAGCAGCGGTTCACAGGTCAGATCATGACAAGCAAATCTCCCGTGCGCTCCGCCGAGGATGTGGACGAAACCGTGCTGTCCTATGCAGAACTGAAAGCCATTGCATCGGGGAATCCGAAGATCATAGAGAAGATGCAGCTTGACGCCGATGTTGCCAAGCTGCGGCTGCGGAAAGCATCGCATCTGTCGGTCAGATATGAGTTGGAGGACGATCTGCGCCTGACCTATCCGAAGAAGATTGCAGAGGCGGAAACCTACCTTGCGGCACTGGAACACGACCTCGGGACGGTAGCCGAACACACCGAACAGACGGAGAACGGCTTCTCCCCGATGACGATCCGTGGAACGGTCTACACCGAGCGGAAGGACGCAGGCGAACAGATTCTTGCCGTTACCGGGAGCATGACCAATCCCGAACCCAAGCATCTGGGAACCTACCGGGGAATGGAGATGGAGATCGGCTTCGATACCGTTGCAAGGGAGTTTTTCATCCGCTGCAGGGGGCAACTGACGCATACCGCACAACTCGGCAAGGACGCCGGCGGAATCATCCAGCGGATTGACAACTGCCTCGGCGGAATCGGGAAGCGCATTGCCCTGACGCAAAGCGAGCTTGCGGGACTCCACGAGCAGGTGGAAAATGCGAAGGCGCAGCTTGCAAAGCCGTTTCCGGACGAAGCGGAACTGACCGAAAAATCCCGCCGACTGGACGAACTGAACGCTGAACTGAATATGGATCAGCGGGAGAATGAGATCGCAGACGGGGAGACGCCGCAGGAGGAGACGGAACAGGAGCGGGATCGGGAACTGCCTGCGCGGTAAAAAATCCGCCAAATCACTTGACAAAAGTGAACCAATGTGTTATCATATAAGATAACAAGGATGTGATGCACATGAAGCTAACAAAAACGGAAGAAAAGAACATTTTGGATGCGCGGCGGGATATTGTGGCGCAGTTGACGGCGGCAAGACTGCGGGCGGGGATGACGCAGGCAGAGCTGGCGCGGCGGATCGGGACACAGCGTTCCAATATCTGCCGGCTGGAAAGCGGGGCGCAGAATCCAACGCTGGATCTACTGCTCCGTGTCTCCGAAGCGCTCGGAATGCAGGCTTCGTTTTCCTTATCCGAAAAACAGGAGGAACCGATGGAAGAATGCTATGTATTGAAATTGTATGATGAACCCCTCGTTCGGTTCGGTCTGAAGGATGGGGGATTGTCCGGTTTACAAGCCGATCTCAAGTGGATTGCGGAGGATCGGAAGGATGTGTTTCCGATTGGTCTGGAGCTGACTCCGGCGGGAATGGTCCGGTGGCTCGGCAGCCGTGTCATTCCGAAGAACCGGCAGTTTGTGGAGGAGATTCTGGAGACATTTGGTTTGAATCCGAACGACACGAAGGGCATCATCGATGTCTGCAAGGGGCTTTCCCTGAATGACAGTTATTGGATCGTCAAGGAGGATTTTGACGGGAAATTCTCCGATTATAATCTGTATCAGAATCGGTTTTCCGAGATTCTGTCCTTGGTTGCGTATACCGGGACGGAGCAGAGCCACGGAAAATTTACGACATCACCGGAATTTACGACAGGCGGAATGCTCCCGAAGGCATGGCGGTACCTGCCGGGGGACGGAATCTATCTTTACAAAGGCGGAAACCGTGTCCTGACCTACGGTGGGAATGAGCCGTACAGCGAATACTACGCATGGCAGATTGCCGAGCGGATGGAGCTTCACGCAGTGCCGTATGATTTGGAAATGTGGAAGGGGATGCTTGCCTCAAAATGCCCGCTGTTCTGCTCGGTTGATGTGTCGTATGTTCCAATCTGGCGGCTGATTCCGGAGATTACGATTGAGAAGTGTCGGGAGTGGTATGAGGGGCAGGGGAAGGTCTTTTCGGATGAATTCCGGGATATGCTGGTCTTTGATGCCCTGATTTATAACGAGGATCGGCATTTCGGAAACTTCGGCGTTCTGCGGGACAACCGCACGGGAAAAATTCTGTCTCCCGCGCCCCTGTTTGACCACGGGCATTCGCTGTTCAGTCAGGCGGCACCGGAGAAATTCAAAAATCTGGAGCCGTATGCCAAGACATTGACGCCTGCCTATGACGGGATCACCTTTGAAAATCTGGTGCTTGCGGTCATTCAGCCAAGACAGATCCGAAAGCTGCGGGCAATGGTCAACTTCTCCTTCCGGCGGCATCCAAACTATAACCTTCCGGAAGATCGGCTGTGTGCCATCGAAAAGCAACTCCGAGAGCGGGCAATTCAACTGCTGGCGCTGGCGAAAAGCCGAAAGAAGCCCAAAGCGGAAGCGGATGCATGGGAGGACAACTTGCCAACCTATCTGCAAAAGTCCCTGCGTGATATGAAAGCCTCGTGGGAGATTGTGGACGGAGGAGGGAAAGATGATATGTGGGATGTGTATTGGTGTGATCTCAATGCCAGTATCAATTCCGCAGAGGTAGACCGTGAGATCACGCATGAGCAGGCGGATGCATTACGGAAACAATACCTGAGAATGAAAAGCCCGAAAGACCGGGACGAACGATAAAAAACAGCAACGCAATCTGGCGGTATGAAGCAATTCATGCCGCTTTTTTGATGCCCAAAAGGAGGAAAGGATATGAAACATTATAAGGTTCGGATTGTGGAAACGCTGGTGATGAATGTGGATGTGGAAGCGGAGAGTGCCGGGGAGGCGGAGCAGATCGTGTCCGACCGATGGCGGGATTCCGAGTATCTTCTGGATGCGGACAACTTTGCCGGCGTGGAATTTGAAGCGCGTGAGGACGAGCGGCTTCGGGATCGCCGAAGTCGGGACGCACGGTAAAACGGGGTGTCGGGATGAACTACGCCACCCCGGAAGCGATTGAAGCGGCACGGCGGATTGACCTCTACACCTATCTGCACGAGCGGGAGCCGCAGGAGTTGGTCAAGTGCGGGAACGGCGTTTACTGTACCCGCACGCACGACAGTCTGAAAATATCCCGTGGCAAATGGTTCTGGTGGTCGCACGGCATCGGCGGGCATACGGCACTGGATTACCTCATTCGCGTGCGCGGGATGCGCCTGCCGGATGCGGTGGAAATCCTTGCAGGGACAACCTGCGCCGTGCTGCCGCCGCCGATAGCCGCACCGCCACCGCCGGAAAAACGGCTGATGAAATTGCCGCACAATGACAGTTGCGACCGCGTCCGGCTGTATCTCACAGGGCGGGGACTGGATGCGGAAATCGTGGATCGCATGATTTCCGATGGGCGGATTGCCGAGGAGAAAGACCACGGATTCGCCTTGTTTTACGGCTTTGATGAGTGGGAAAAGCCCCGCCAATGCTCGGCAAGAGCGACGGACGGAACCGCCGTCAAGCGGGATGTTGCAGGAAGTGACCGCAGATTCGGCTTCTGTCTGGAGTCAGAGGTTCCTTGCCGGAAGGTATGGGTGTTTGAGAGCGCCATTGACCTGCTCTCCTTCGCCACGCTGATGAAGCAGGCGGAAAACGATTACAGACAGGAGCATTTGCTCTCCCTGTCCGGCGTGTACAAGCCACCGGAGGAGATCCGGCAGGCAAAGGTTCCGATGGCGTTGTCGCACTTTTTGGTGAAGCATCCGGATGTCATGCAGGTGGATCTTTGTCTGGATAACGACAGCACCGGGCGGGCGGCGGCAGTCGGAATCCGTGCGGCACTCGGAGAATCCGTCAGGACCGTCCGGACGCATCTGCCACCTGCCGGAAAGGATTACAACGATTATTTGCGGTTGAAATTGCAAAGAAAGGTTGACTTGGAGAGGAGAAATTACGATGAAAGATAGAAGTTTTGGAGCGAAAACTGCGGCTGTTCCGAGTGTAGAACGCCGGGGAGAGGAGGCGCGCTGAAGGAGAATCACCGCAAGATCGGCGGTGATTTTTCTTTTCTCCGGGCGGTCGGGCAGTGTCTTTCTTTCTTAACGAGCAATGAATTATGTCCCCATAATTCGCCTCGTTGGTGGAAATCCCCCAAGCCCCGTCCGCAGTGCACAGTCAGCAGAATGAGAAAAAGAAGAAAACAGGAGCAATCCCGAAGGCATGAAGTAAAAGTCCGCTATAACGATGGCGATTATGCCGCTCTTTGCGAATTGGTGTCCCGCACTCCGTATTCGCGGGAGGAGTTCATCCGCAGGGCAACGCGCGGTGCCAAACTCTGCGAGAACCTTCCGGCAGACTATCCGGGAATCTTGCGGGAACTGCGGCGGATCGGGAGCAATGTGGATCAACTGCTTGTCAAAGCGCGGGCACTCGGCTTTGTGGATGAAGTGTCGCTCCGGAGCATCAAAGAGCAGGTCAACCGGATGGATGCCGTATTCGGGCAGTCGTTCGGTGATTGGGAGAGGAGACGCAGAACATGGCGGTAACGAGCATCTGGGCAGTCCACGGGGACAATGTTGCAACCGTTATGAAGTATATCGCCAATCAGGACAAAACCGACACGCGACAGTTCCCGGCAGTTGCGTCCTTTCACGCGGTGAATCGGGTGCTGCAATACGGTGCCGATGAGATGAAAACCGAGCAGCAACTGCTCGTAACAGGAATCCTTTGCGACACGAAACCGGAGATTGCCGCACGGCAGTTTTTGCGCACAAAAGTCAATCACGGCGGGAAGGTCGGCGGGATCGTTTGCTTCCACGCCTACCAGAGTTTCAAGCGCGGCGAGGTGGACGGTATGACCGCACACAAGATCGGCGTGGAGCTTGCCAAGCGGATGTGGGGAGAGAGGTTTGAAGTGATGGTGTCTACGCACATGAACACCGGAACCGTCCACAACCACTTCTGCCTCAACAGCGTGTCGTTTGTGGACGGTAAGAAGTATTACAGCGGCAAGGCGCTCAACCGGAAATTACGGGAGGTGTCGGACGCACTCTGTCGGGAATACGGGCTGTCAGTCATTGAGCATCCCGCAGGGCAGACCAATCGGGAGATTGGAAATCGGCACCGCGAGGAAAACGGTCTGTTCACCTGGCGGTCGCAGATCAAAAAGGACATGGACGAAGCCATTGCCCGCAATACGGTGTGGCGGTACTTTGCCGATGACCTCCAAAGCCGGGGATATACGCTGGAATGGAGAGGAAAGTATCTCCGCATCCGACCGGACGGCGCGGGGAAATTCTTCCGTCTGGATCGGCTCAGAGAGGGCTACACCGTGGAAGATGTGCGGGCAAGACTGGAGGAAAACTGGTCAAAGCCCCGACCGTTTTTTCAGCCGTACCACAAACCGACGCACGAAAAGCCGAGAGGACTCTATGCGCTCTATCTGCACTTCTGCTATCTCCTCGGCGAGTTGCCGAAGACCTATCCGAAACGGGAGGAGGACAATGCGGACCTGCGGGAGGCGGCAAGGCGGATGAAGCAGTATTCCGCAGAAGCAGATCTGCTCGGACGGAATCGGATTGAAACCGCAGGAGATCTCCACGATTTTACGGAGCGCATCTCCACCGAGTTTGAAACGCTCCTGAAGGCACGCGGAAAACTGCGCAACCGTCTGCGCCGGATGCACGACACCGAAGCCATGAACCCCATTCGGGCAGAGATTTCCGAACTGTCCGAGCGTATCCGCACCCTTCGCCGCGAAATGGTGCTATGCCGTGACATCGCCGAACGAAGCGATGCGGTATCCAAGGGCATTGGGAACAAAGGTTTTCGGCACATTCCTGAATGACGGCGAGCGGCCTTTTTGTACCGCACGGATTTTGCGGGGATTCTCAAAGATGAGTACATTCCGGATTGGGCAAAGCAGGCGATTCGGGATGCGCAGGAGGAACAGGAGACGGAGCAGGAAGAATCGCAGGAGCAGGATTCCGGAATGCAGATGCAGTAGTGAAAAAAATAATCATAAAACAAAGGAGGAAATACAATGGAATTTCGAGGCGAAAAGCACAGACAGATTTTTCAGAATTACATCAGGCGGCAGAAGCACCGAACGTTCTCGCACCATCTTGCGGCGGTGTATCTTTTGACCGCAGACAAGACATTGTGGAAACAGGTGCGGGGCGCGTTCCGAGACGGCAAAGCTGATCTGTCCGCCGTCCACCTTTGCGGCATTCAGCCGGACGCATAAGCGGGTGTAAAAATCCGCTTATCCGCAATGCACAGGTCCGTAAAAACGCACAATGGAAAGAAGCCCTCCTATGGCAGAGCAGATCGATGTCTGCAACTGCCACAGGAGGGATTTTGATGTCAAGCGCGTACCGACATATCGGGGAACACGAAAAAGAAATACCGGAAAGCAAGGAAAAAGAATTTACGCCAAAACAAACAGGAGAGAAACCCGGATTCGGCAAGAAACTTCGCTTTTATGTGGCTTCGTCCGGGAAGAGCGTTTCGCACAGGCGTTTCTTTTCCTGCTCGCCGAGGTCGGAAAGCAGAATCCGTCCCTGCAGACAGTCGATGTTCTCTGCGGTTTGCACCTTTTCGGCAACTTTCCTGCGGACAGAGAAGGTTGCCTGCGTTTTTTGCAGTTTTGCGATGACCTCGCGTTTCTTCTCGGTCAGAATATCCACGGCAGGTACGGTGACGCGGACGGTATAGGTCGCGGCAGGGTCATATTCGGTCAGCGTGACCGTGGCTTCCGCGTAGGTATCTGCTTCGAAGGCGGTGTTCTGTCCGTTTCGCTCGACCGTGACGGTCACATCGCCCGTTTGCGGGGCAAGCAATTCATCGGCGGGGTGGCGGGAGACGATATTCGGGAAGCGGATGGTCAGCCGGCGGTCGGGAGGGAGGACGCTTCGGTCACCCTCGGTGCGGATTGTCACGGTCTGCGTGCCCGTCTGCGCGTCGTAGAATGTCCCGAAGACCGTCAGGCACTCGGCACCGTCCTCGCAATCCTCATACAGGCGGAATCCGCCGTTCCCGTTCCAAACGGTCGCTTCCAACGCGTGCGGGTTGCCGCAGGCGTTTCCCGGGTCGCCCGAGCAGACCATAACCGCCCCCGCTTCGGCGAAAACGGGGATGCTGTCGGTCGGGCGGATTGCGACAAATTCTTTTCCGCCTTTGCCGACGCGGTAGACGTCCCCCGTGAAGAAGTCTGTCCAGATTCCCTCCGGCAACCAGACGGGCGTTTCGCTCAACCCGTTTTTGCGGCTGTGCTCGGTGACCGGTGCGACCAGAAACTGCTGACCGAAGCGGTATTCGTTCGGGTAACGGTAGCTTTCCCCGCATTCGGGGTATTGGTAGTAGAGCGGCTCGCAGAGCGCAAGCCCCTCGGTTGCGGTGCGGTGATTGCAGGAATAGAGATAGGGAATCATGCGGTGGCGCAGGCGCAGGGCGTCGGCGGCAAGCTGACCGATTCCGTTTTCGTATGCCCATGGCTCTTTGGTGAGCATGGGGGAGTCGGTGCAATGCATCCGGTTGATGGGATTGAACACGCCGAACTGCAGGAAGCGCAGGTAAAGCTCGTCATCTTTTTCCCCGAGGTGATGCCCGCCGATATCGTGACTCCACCAACTGTAGCCGCAGTTTGCGGCGGTTGCGGTGAAATAGGGCATCAGGCGCAGGGTTGCCCACGAAATGGTGGTGTCACCCGAGAAACCGATGGGGTAGCGGTGCGAGCCGATGCCCGCATAGCGGGACATAATCAGCGGGTGGCGGTGGCGCGCGGCATGGTCGAGGTAATGGTAATGGTTGAGCGCCCAGAGAGGGTCCAGTCCGTCCTTGGCGGAGGCAGTGCCCTGTTGCCAGTCGATCCACCAGAAGTCCACGCCGTCCTGCTCGAGGGGATGATGCAGGATGCGGAAGTAAGCCTCCAGAAAACGCTTGGAGGACACGTCAAAGGGAATGACCGCTTCGGTCTTGGGGTCTGTGCCCATCGCTTCCGCCATGGCGGGGTAAGCGTCCTCGTAATAGCGGACACCCGAGGCGGGGTGCAGGTTCAGCGTGACGCGCAAGCCGCGCCGATGCAGCGCCTGCAGAAAGGCGTGCGGGTCAGGGAAAAGGTTGCGATTCCACGAATAGCCTGTCCAGCCGATTCTGCGGTTCTCGGGCGTTTCCAGACAGCCCCGGTCGGCGGTGTTTTTGCCGCTCGCGGTGATGCCTTTCTCTTCGTCGAGGTGCGAGGAATAGTGCCAGTCGGTGTCAAGCGTTGCAACCGTGAGCGGGATGTCCGCTGCGGCAAAGCGATCCATCAGATGCAGGTACTCCCGGTCGGTGTAGGCGTGGTAGCGACTCCACCAGTTTCCGAAGGCGAAGCGGGGGAGCATCGGCGGCAGTCCCGTCAGGCGGTAAAGCGCGAGAACCGCCGCGCGGTAGTCGTGCCCGTAGGCAAAGACATAGCGGTCGCTCCGGTCGGGGGAGGCAACGTCGGGACAGCCGTCCGCGTCAAGTGTGAGCGACGCGGTATCGTCCAGAACCGCAACGCCGTCGCGGGAGCAGACTCCGGGCGAGAGCGTGAGACGGTGCTCGTCGCGGATGTTGTATTCCCCGTCAAAACAGTCGAGCGTGCGGGTAGTGCCGAGCAGATTGCCGCTGTTGTCAAGCGGATGGCGAACCCCGCCCGACAGGACAAAGCACTGTGCGGAATCTTCGGACAGCGTGAGCGTGGCGGCGTCGGTTGCAACGGTCAGCGTGGCGTCCGCTTCCCCGGTGCGGAAGGGGACGGGCGGGAAGTTGCGGTACAGAACGCTCTGGGTGGCGCGGTCGTTGAAGGTGCGCGTGGAATCCTCTTCAATGCGGAAGAGGCGGTCGGACAGAACCGTCACACGAAAATCCCGCCAAAGAACGGTTTGCGTGGCGGGACTTTTCGGTGCGGGAAGAATCGGGGATTGCCTCATGGGAGACTCCTTTCTGATTGCGGGGCTGTGATCTGCTATACAGCTATACAATTATTATACAGAAAAAGGCATTCCGTGTCGATATACGATTTTTATAGCGGGATATACGATTTTTATTTCTTTTCAAGGCGGTCGCAGTAGGCGACGTATTCGCCCGGGGTCATTCCGCTGACCTCTTTGAATTTCCGGAAGAAGTAGGCGTAATAATTGAACCCCGAAAGCTGAGCGACCTCGGAGAGGTTGCGGTTGCCGCTGCGGATGAGCGCATGGGCGTTTTCGATCTTGTAGCGGTTGAGAAAATCGGTAAAGGGAACTCCGAAATGCTTGCGGAAAAGCGTGGTGAAGTAGGCTTTGTTGTAGGAAAATGTGCGGGAGATGGCTTCCAGCGAGACGGCGCGCGGGTCGTTGCTCTGAATATAGAGAATACAGCGCCGCACGAAATCCGCCGAGCGCGTTCCGCCGCCGGACGGGGCGACAACCGGGTCGCCGAGCGCGGCGAAAATCCGGCAGACCGAGGCGATCTGATAGAGTTCGGCATTTCGGGTCTGCAGGGTTGCGAGAATGGATTCCAGTTCCTGCCGGATGATCCGACCCGTCGGGTTGGTTGCGGGCAGGGTGTGGGGATAGGCGGCGCTGCCCGAGAGAAGCGGGTCGAAAATCTCGCTCAGGCGGGAAACGGGGAGCTTTTTGAGGAGGTTGCAGTCGAGATTAAAGGCATAGTAGCGCACGACGTCGCTCTCGGGCGAGGTGACCCCGCTGTGCGGCTCAAAGGGGTTGATAATCAGGAAATCCCCGGGATTGCAGATGTACGGCGCTCCGTCAATCCGGAAGATGACCGTGCCCTCGATAAAATACAGCAGTTCGATTTTCTCGTGCAGATGGTGGTGACAGCAGGTGCGCGGGCCGCGCTGGTGCGGCTGCCACGGCGGCAGGATGTTGTTCTTGTAGTCAAAGAGCATACGGGAAATGCGCAGCAGGCTGTCCTCTTTCTGTTTGGTCTTTTCATAGATCGGTTCCATTATGCACGTCCTCCCGGGCATTGTTTCTGTGTTGATTATAGCAGACCGGGGCGCTTTTTTCAAGGGTTTGACGGAAAGAAAAAATCGATTTGGTGATTTTGCACGATTTGACCCTGTCGGTTTTGTATAATATTATTTTTGTGGAGGAAAAGCGGGCTTTTGGAGGCGGAAAATATAAAAATAGTATATCCGAATGCTAAAATCTGTGGATTGCATAATCGCCCCGAATTTGTTATAATGAGGCTGTAATACTTAACAGGAGGTTGCTTATGAAAAAAATTGCATTGCTTCTTTGTCTGATTCTGGTTGCCACGGTTCTGTTCGGGTGCGGGGGCAAGACCACACCGACGGAACCCGAGAAAACCGACGGATCGACAACCGACGCCACGGGGACGACCGAGAATCCTTATGACGAGAACGGGTACATCCGGGATTCGATTCCCGCAGGGCTGAATTACGGCGACGAGACCGTGCGTGTGATGGGGTGGAGCAACAGCGAAGCTTCCTATGATTTCAACACGGACTACGCGAAGGGCGACGAGATTGCCGAACAGACCTTCTCGCGCAACGAGTTGGTTCAGGAACGCCTGAGGGTGGTTCTGGAGTTCAACCTGAACTACAACGGCGGAAACGCGGACAGAGCCGAGTATGTTACCAATGTGGAGAACGCGCTGCGGTCGGGAACGACCGTGGATCTGATCGCCTGCTACAGCATGTGCGCGGCGAACTTCTCGGCGGATGGCTTCCTGCGCGACCTGAACGAATACGGGAACATTCTCGATTTCTCCAAGCCGTGGTGGTCGGCGTCGCTTCTGAAGGGCGCGACCATCAACGATAAGCTTTATTTTGCCTCGGGTTCCATCTCTGCGGCGGGCATTCTGCAGACCTTTGTCATGAGCGTCAATATGGCGAATATCGACGCGGACGACACGCTGACCGACCCGCGCGAACTGGCGCAGGAGGGGCTGTGGACCATGGAGGAGTTCTATAAGATCTGTCGGAACGCCTATCTGGACACGAACAGCGAGGTCTCGGGCAAAGATCCGGGCGATACCTTCGGTTACATCGGAATGGATTCCGTTGTGGGCGACGCGTTTCTGGCGTCGAACGGTCTGAAGTATCTCTCTACCGATGACAAAGGCAAGCTGATTATCGCGCCCGAATTCCGCGGAAGTGCGATCTACGATCTTTCGCGCGACCTGATCGCCTGCTTCAAGAGCAACGATTACTACTATCCGACCTCCTACAGCTTTGATATCTTCACCGAAGGGCGTGCGGTTCTGGCGGGGACGAGTTTTCTGGTTCTGATGAACAACCGCGAGAAGATGACCGACCGCTACGGCTATCTTCCGTTCCCGAAGGCGGACACCGAACAGACGGAGTACTACTCCACCTCGGGCTTCCCGTACACCATGTGGTCGATGACGACCTACTGCGAGAATACCGAGCGCGCGGCGTATGTCATGGAGGCGCTTGCCTCGGGCGGCTACCGCACGGTTCAGCCGAAGGTTTACGATCTTCTGAAGTATCGCGGACAGGACGACCCGATCAACGCAAAGATGTTCGACCTGATCGTCTCTTCCAAGACCTATGACATGGGGCGGATTTTTGCCAACGAATTCGACTGGGCGGATTCTCCCGTCGCACTCTTCCGCCAGCGGCTTTACAACAGCACGTCCGACGACTGGTACTCGGCGCTGAACGGAAAAGCTGAGAATATGCAGAGAGTGATTGACAACATCAACTCGCGCTTCGGTTATTAACGGGAGGGCTGTTTATCGTCTATGATGAAAAGAACATTTCTGTTTTTGCTGGTTTTTGCGTTTCTTCTGGTCGGATGTAACCTGGGCGGATCGGGTACGCCGACCGGAACGAAGCCGCGCGGGACGGAATCCCCGACCAAAGCCGCGGACAAAACGGAGACCGATACCGCGCCTGCGGATGATTCCGCCGATCGGCTGGAACTGACTGCCGACGGCCGGGCGCTCTATGCCTTCGTTTATCAGCAAACCAATCTGCCCGACGGCGTTTCCTCTGCGGACTACGCAAAGATTGCGCGCACGCTCGCGGCGGATTGGGAAGAGAAGAGCGGCGTGGAATTTCAGGTCTGGAGCGACCGCAGAATTCCCGACGACATCGGCGGGGTCATTGCGGTCGGAAACGTCGCGGGCTATGCGGGGGATTCGTTCCGCGGGCTTCGCTACAACGATTTCAGGGTAACGGGTGACGCGGGCTGTATCACGCTTGCCGCCTATACCTATTCCGCGCTGTGGATTGCCTCCGGGCAGATGACCGACGCGCTCGTACTGCGGGACGGAAACCTCTGCCTGAAGCGGAGCGCGCTGAAGCTGTCGCATGACGCAAGCTACCAGATCGGTTCGCTGACCGTTGGCGGCGCGCCTGTCTCGGACTATCTGGTAGACTGCACCGAGACCGAAGCGAACCTTGCCGCACAGCTGATTGAAACCGTGCGGAGCACCTCGGGAGAGATGTTGATGCGGGCGAAATCCGACGGCACTGCCGACGGGGCGCAGAACCGCATTGTCATCCGCAAGACCGAGGGACTGAACTGTTACCGAATTGCGCGGAGCGGGACGGAATACCGTCTGGAATACGGCGACGGGCTGTCCGAAGCGCTTCTGCGACTCTATCTCGAAAATCGGTTTGCCAACGTCACGGGCGGCGAAAAACTGGAGATGGACGGTCTTGTCACGGTCTCCGAGAGGAGCGGCGACCGGATTATCATCACGCTGAACGTGTTGAATGTCTGGGGGAACAACGCAACGCCCGGAACGCGCGACGATACTGTGGCGGCGATGCTGCTTTCCTACCTGCCGGACTTCATCTGCCTGCAGGAATTCGACGTCAGCTACCGCAAAGCGCCCGGCGGGCTTCTGGATCGGACGAAGGCGCGTTACGCCGAGGTTACGGTGGACGGCGTAGAGCAGAACAACATCTGGAATCCGATTCTCTATCGCAAGGACCGTTACACGGTGGCGGAATCGGGATGGCTGGATCTGGCGGAAGCCGCAGGCGCGGTGGAATATCCCGACTATCCGGGCACGGCGGACGGCGTTACCCGCTTCCGCACGCTGATCTGGGCGGTTCTGCGCGACCGCTCGGACGGAAGCCTGTATCTGGTCGGCAATTTCCATGCCAGTCTGCCGCTCGAAACGCATCCTGCGGAGGCAACGGTGGTCTCGGATACCATGCAGGGTGTTGCCGCGCGCTACGAGGGCTGTGTGACCCTGCTCTGCGGGGATTATAACTCCCGCCGCACGCAATCGGACGGCGTTCTGGAGCAACTGCGCGCAAAGGGGTTTGCGGACACCTACGATACCGCGAAAGTCCGCAACGATTCGGGAACTTGGCACGAGCTCGGAAAAGCGCCGGGCGGGCGCTATGAGAGCGATGCCATTGACCATATTCTCACGCTCGGAGGAATCCGCCCGCAGGTGTATCAGGTTCTGACCGACGGGAACCTTCTGAGCGCGAGCGACCATTGCCCGACCGTACTTGCGTTTACCAAAACCTGAGAAACCCGAAAAATAAGAAAGGAGAGGTAGTTATGAAAAAGCTGTACACACCTCCCCATGATGGCATCCGTCGAGCTGTCCGCGCAGGATATTCTGACCGGATCGCTGACGCTTTCGCAGGGCGACGCGCTTGACTGCGAGGCGGCATGGAAACTCGGATGACCGAATCCCTTTGCGTATCCTGGAATCTGCTCAACGCGTGGATGCCGGGAACGGCGGTCTATCGGACCGCCGCGGAACGCGCACTCCGCGCCGCCGCGTGGCTCGCGGATCGCGCGCCCGATCTCATCTGCCTGCAGGAGTTCGACTACTACTATCGGCATGACACCGCGTTTCTGCCCGCGCTCGGGAAAGCGTATACCGAGGCAACGGGGAGCGGCGAGCTGCCGGGCGGGAGTTGGAATCCGATTCTGTACCGCCCCGACCGGTGGCGGGAGGAAGCGGCGGGAAGGTGGGACTTCACGGCAAACGGTTTTTCGGTGGTGGACACCAAAAACGACTGCCGCGAAACCTATCCCGCCCATGCCTGCAACGAATCCCCGTGCTACGCATACCCCGAGGAAGCCCCGGAGGCGGCAAAGCCCGGTTCGCGGTTTCGCAGCCTCTCATGGGTTCTGCTGAATGGACGCCCCGGTGATTGCGGCAGACTGTTGGTTGCGAACACGCATCTCAGCCTGCGCACGTGGTGTCAGACCGAAGAGGCGGAGTTCATCCATGCAAAGCTGACAGCCCTGTCAGAAACGTATGCCTGCCCGGTTCTGCTCTGCGGAGATTTCAATTCCGGCATTGCGGCAGGCGGCGCGAAGCGGCTGACGGAACTGGGGTTTCGCGATACGCACGACCTTGCGACGGAGCGCGACAACCGCGCATCCTGTCACCCGTCCTCGGGAAAAGGGGAGAAGCAGGAGAAAGACGAAATGCCCGCGCTCCATTACCCCTATGCAATTGACCATGCGTTCCTTTTCGATCCCACCGCCCGCGTTCGGGCGGAAGAATACCGCATTGTTGCCGAGGAGCGGTTGCTGTCGGTCAGCGACCACTGCCCAACGGTTCTGCGGTTCAAAATCAACTCTTAAACGGAGGAATCAGAAGATGAAACGAATTATCCCCATTTTGTTGATCCTTGCCATGCTCCTGTAGTTTGCCGTTACGGCGCACGCAGAAGAAGCACCGACCGATACCGTGACCCTGACAGCGCCGACGCTTTGTTCGGTGCAAACGGCGGTCAACGCAACCGATGAAACCCTGCACGACGTGCGTTTCCTTGCCACTGTTTCCGACCTGCGCGGCACGGCGCTCGGTATGGAAATCCGCGCGAACTTTGTATCGGGCGGCGAGCAGAAGAGCGTTCTTTACAACGCGGCAGACGGGTTGGAGGGCTCGACGGTCTATTCGTCTGTAAAGGAGACGGTGAACGGCGTGACCAAGAGCGTGACTGCGGCGGAACTTGCGGGCGACGCGAATGCCAAGGGCATTTTTGCGGCGATTATCAAGGACGGAGAGACGGTTGTCTCCTCGCCTGTGACAATGGCGGTTGACCGGAACGGCGTGTTTGCCGAAGTGGCTTTGAATCAGAATTTTGATGCCGCGACCACGCTTGAAGAAGCGGGAATCAAGAAAACGGTTAAAGCATTGGATTTTTGCTCCGGTTGGAACGTAGCGATTAAAGACAAGGCGCTGTCGGTTCCGAAGCATGGTTGGGAAAATAAGAATGGGGTAGGTGGTGCCGATTACTATCTCACGCTGGCGGATGCTACTACATTGGGGGCGGCGAAGACCTATCTCGTGGAAATGGACTTGACCATTACCGAGTTGTCGACCCTCTGTCTGATCCTCAACGGGAAAAAAGATATTACCTATGATGAGAGTAAGGATAATAAAGCAAACACGACGAGAAATCAAGCCGGCGCAATGGGTGTTGCTCTGCGGCAGGATAAAGGTACGGACGGCAAGTTTGGTTCCGGAAAGATTCAGAGAAATATTGTAACGAACTACATTACGTGGGATGGCACAGGTAACAACCAGAATGGCGTTAAGGAGCGGGTTTCGTACTTGTCGATTGAAGGCGAGCCGGCGAGCGTATCCCTCCGCTTGTCCGTTCTGGTAGAGAGCACCGATGAGGGATGCCGCGCAACGGTATTCTACAACGGCGTTTATGCAAACTCGTTCCTTTTCAAGCAGGGTGTTACCAATGTGACCGAAAATACCACAGTCAATGTAAGTGAGAACAGCGCAATCGTTCTTTGGGCGCAGGATACGTCGCTGACGATCGACAATCTGAAGCTGAGCATACTCGCATAACACAAGGCAAGGGGACAGCCCGTTTCGGCTGTCCCCAAAGGAGTTTTTATGAGAGAAGAACAGCTCTTCTGCGACGGTTGGATGTTCCATCGCGGAGACATTCGTCCCACGCCGCCGCGGCACAAAATGATCTCCTACCAGAGCGCCAAAACCGAACGCTACCGGATGGGACCCGCGTCCCCCTACCACTACGTCACGGACGGAACGCAGTTCCCGACCGAAGAGAAGGAGTACACCTCCGAGGATTGGGAAAAGGTCACGCTCCCGCACGATTATCTCGCGGGGGACGGCTACGACCCCGCCTGCAGCGCCGCGCTCGGCTTCTGCAAATACGACAACGGGTGGTATGTCAAGCGTTTTGACGTTCCCGCCGGAGACGAGGGCAAGCGCCTGACCCTGCTGTTTGAGGGCGTGACGGGGCACGCAACCGTGACACTGAACGGTTGCCTGATGAAGCACAATTTCTGCGGCTACACGCCGTTTGAGGTCGACATCACCGACATGGTGAAGTACGGCGCGGAAAATTCGCTTGCGGTGTTTGTCGATATGAGCGAACACGAGGGCTGGTGGTACGAGGGCGCGGGCATTTACCGCCCCGTGCGGCTTCGCAAAACCGACCTTTGCGCGATTGACCTCTGGGGCGTCTTTGCACGCCCCGTGCGGCAGGCGGACGGCACTTGGATTGTCCATACCGAGACGACCCTGCGCAACGACAGCGAGCGGGACGAGCGCCTGACCGTGAAAGGGGAAATCCTGGACGCGGAAGGGCAGGTGATTGCCACGTCGGGCGCGGAGGCGACCGTTTCCCTGTGCGACAAGGCGACCCTGCGCTATGAATTTGCGGTGGGAAAACCGCGGCTGTGGTCTCCCGAAACGCCTTCCCGCTACACCATGCGCACAAGCGTGTTTTGCGGGGAGACCGAGACCGACCGCGACGAGGTGAAATTCGGCTTCCGCACCGTCCGCACCGACTGCAACGAGGGGCTGTTTCTCAACGGCAAGCCCTATCGGCTCAAAGGCTTCTGCGCGCACGAAAGCTGCGGACTGACGGGAAAGGTCATCCCCGAAAGCCTGCAACGCTACCGCGTGAAGCTGATGAAGGAGATGGGTGCGAACGCCTACCGCACGTCGCACTACCCGCAAAGCGAGGAACTGATGGAAGCGCTGGACGAGGCGGGCTTTCTGGTCATGGACGAAACGCGGTGGTTTGAATCGACCGACGAGGGGCGGGAACAGCTGGAAACGCTCATCAGGCGCGACCGCAACCGCCCGTGCGTGATCTTCTGGTCAATCGGAAACGAAGAGCCGCTCCATACCGACCCGCGTGGCGTGCGCATCTGCCGCTCCCTGCGTGCCCTCGTGCGGAAACTTGACCCCTCCCGCCCGATTCTCACCGCCGTGACCCACAAGGGCGGCAGGGTTTATGACGAGCTGGACATCATCGGGACAAATTACCTCTGGAAGCACATCGACAGCATCCGCGCGGCGCATCCGGACAAGCCGTTCCTCTCTTCGGAGTGCGGCGCAACGGGAACAACGCGGGGGTGGTACTATGATGACGACCCGCTCCACGGTTACGTCAGCGCCTACGACCACGATGTCAACAGCGCTTTCATGAGCCGCGAGAACACATGGAAGCGGATTCTTTCCTACCCATGGATGATGGGCGGATTCTTCTGGAACGCGTTCGAGTACCGCGGCGAGGCGGTGTGGCCGCGCGTCTGCTCGGTCAGCGGTGCGGTGGATCTGTATCTGCAACCCAAAGACGCGTTCTATCAGCACAAGGCGCTCTGGAGCGAAACCCCGACGGCGCATCTCCTGCCGCACTGGAACTTTGCGGGGCGGGAGGGCGAACCGATACGGGTATCGGTCTATACCAACCAACCGCAGGCGGAGCTGTTCCTTGACGGGGAAAGTCTCGGAAAACGCGACATCGAGCCTGCGGGGCACGCCGAATGGCAGGTGTCCTACCGTCCGGGCAGACTGGAAGTCCGCTGCGGGAAGGATGGGAAAATTCTTGCAACCGATGTGCGGGAGACCACGGGCGCGGCGGTGGCGCTGAAGCTGCGCTTGGAAACGCCGGATGTGAAGAAGGGCGACACGGCGCTGGTTACCTGCTGGTGCGTGGACAGCGCGGGCAGGGAGGTGCCGGATGCCGCACCCACGGTGGATTTCACCGCCTGCGGGGGCGGACGGGTGTATTCCACGGGGAGCGGAAACGCCGACCATACGCCGATTTTTACGCCCACCCGCAGGATGTGGATGGGGCGGATCAGCGTGGCGGTCAGACTGACGGGGGATTCCCTCTGCAGACTGTACGCAACTGCCGACGGACTGCGCGGCGCGGGACTGGAAATCGGGAGCGAAAAGCAGGATATCTGAAGCAAAGGAGAAAAACGATTGGCACGGCTGTTTGAAGAACACCTGACCCGCGCGTGTGCCTGTCTGGACGGGGTATGGCGGATGCAGGCTGACCCCTGCGATGTCGGGGAGTCGGAGCAATGGAATCTGGGACTGCCGAACGGAGCGTTTACCTCTGTTCCGTCTGATCATCCCGGCATATCGGCAGTTCAAGACCTGGTCGGTGGAATTTGAAGAATCGTCTTTTGAAGCAAAGAAGATGATTGCCGGACAGCTTTTCCGGAGGATTGAAGTACGCAAAGATTATGAAATCACTTATGAAATGAACCTGACTTACGCCAAGTTCTGCGAAGAATGGCTCCGGATTCCCCAAACGATCACTGCCACCGAGTAATCGGTGGCAGAACTTTTATGCGGCGGAGAATATCAAAATATTCCCAATCTATTGCAATTCACGGTGCTGTGTGGTATAATTATATATAGCAGATGCTTCATTTTTTACATAGACCATTCGGGTGCGCTTTTGGTGTAAACAGCCCCGACTGCCAGGCGGCGTGATTACGATTGAGCCGTTCGATTACACGAAAAACTCGGAGGATTACATTCTGCGGCTTGACGCGATCGCGTTTAACGGCGACGTGATTTCCAAAATCGATACGCTATATAAAGTGGAATCTGATCTATACACCTACACGGAAGAAGAAGCCGGGTCGGTGATATACGAGGCGGACATCGACGTGGAGGAAGAATCCAACTGCCATATTACATACAATCTTTCGACCAATCAGAGCGTGGAAGCGAGCGGAAGTGCGGTCATATCCGACACGCACTTTTACGGCAGCGCAGCGGACTTCAAGATTATCGGCACGGGAACATTCCACGTGGTGGTAAGAGGGCAAAAGGTCAATCAGTCGGTTACCAAGAGTGAAGTCGTTATTTCATCAAACATCAACGGCTCGACCGACAGTGAGAAGAACCAGATGATCACCGATTTCGGAATGCAGTCGGCGCTCATATATCACGTAGCAAACTATCTGCAATTCAGAATCACGCACTCGGTCAAGTTCCGTGGTGCGCCGGAACTGGAACCGCTCGATAGCATTTACTTTGAAACGGTGTACGGACCCTTTATCACGGCACTCGTTTTAACACATACCGTTTCGTACAACGGAGCCATATCAGGAACGCTCACGCTAAAGAGTTTGACGGAAGTGTCGGACAATTTCCTTTACGACAACACCGAAATAAAGGTAAAGGATTCATTGTCTGAGGACGTCGGAATCATCGGCACCGAGGATTACGTTTCGGAGTATTCCGTGGACGAAATGGACGAATTTATTACGGAGGTAAACAGTGGACAAGCTAACACATACGACGGCAGAATTTGATAAAGCGATCAGAAAAGTAAAGGAATTTTGTCGACGTTTAACCGATGTATTCCTAGAAAAAGTTAAAAGGTGAGCTTCTATGAAACGGATAATTAAGTTTTTTGTTACATTCTTCTATAAGTTTAAGTTTTTATTTAAATTGGGGATCGTTTTGAACGAGTGGGAGTCTGTAGAGAAAAATACTATAAAATTACGGGAGTTTGTAAATACCACAAAGCATAAGAAGGTAGAATTCAATAAGGTGGCTTCTGTTTTGATAATGAATACACCTGAGTATAGTGCAAAGTTGCTGGATACTTCTTTATGTGTGTGATTGCATTGGTGCGCAAGTTATCGAGGTGAAAAAGTGAATACAAAAAACGGAACATCCGCCTTTATTTGGGCAATTGCGGATAAAGTACTAACCAACAGGGAAATCAAAGACTACAACGAAACAATCTTTTTCGGGTTATCGGTGCGGCAGTTTCTGTTCGCGCTTCTTGCCTGCGGAGCGGCGGTCGGGGTGTACTTCGGCTGCCGTTCCTTTTTTGGGACGGAGGTTCTGTCCTGGCTCTGTATGCTGGCGGCAGTGCCGTTTGCGGTGTTCGGGTTCGTCCGCTATCAGGGCATGACGGCGGAAAGGCTGATTGCCGCATGGATTCGCTCGGAGGTTCGGATGCCACGGAAACTTCTGTACCGTGGCGACCATAAAAAACAGGAGGGAGAAGTTTGAAAATGGGTCTTTTCAAGACAAAACAAACCATCGAACCGGATGCTGTTCCGACGACCGTCGAGGAGGCGATTCCGGTGCAGGATTTTTATGAGGACGGAATCGCATTGGTCGGGCGGGGGCTTTGGTCAAAAACCTTCCGGTTCTCCGACATCAATTACGCCACGGCTTCACGGGAACGCAAGGAGGAGCTGTTTCTCGGATATTCCGCCATCCTCAATTCCTTTGACGCAGGGGCAATGACGAAGATCACGGTCTGCAACCGCAGGCAGAGCCAAAGCCGGTTTGAAAAGCAGAACCTGCTCCCGCTCCGTGGCGACCGTCTGGATCGTTACCGCGATGAATACAACCGGATGCTGACCGAAAACGCAGAGCAGTCCAGCGGCATCACGCAGGAGAAGTATCTGACCGTCACGGTGCAGAAGCCGAATTACAGCGAGGCAAAGAGCTATTTCAACCGTGTGGAAAGTGAGTTTGCGGCGCTCTTTCTGTCACTTGGTTCTCGCCTGGAGCCGTTGGATGCTGCCGAGAAGCTGCGCGTCCTGTTCGATTTTTACCACTACGGCGCGGAGGACGATTTTCTCTATGAGCCGGAACGCTACGGCAGGCGCGGGTACACCTTCAAGGATGCAATCGCTCCGGACAGCATACTGCGAACGACGCAAGTGTGCCTGGCTGAAACAGTGCTAAGTTAAGTCGCGCTTGCAGGTCTCGCGTAGAAATTGGTGCGCGTCAAGCCGGTAGCCATTACCGTGAAGCCGCCGATAGATAGAACATCCTATGGGATAACTATGGGATCGCCTATCTGTCGGTGGCTTTTTTGCTGATCAGCAGATACCAACAATCAAGAACGCTCCCGACAGAGGAATCTGAAGGGAACGTTTTTATGTTGTCCGGTTGGCAGACCTACATAGCGAGATACCCGTAATCCCCGATTTTTGATTTCAACCACAAATTCAAAAATCAAAAATTCAGGAGATTACAAAATGAGAAACGATTACAAGGTTATTTGCGAGAAGAAGTATTATGTCGTATTTACGGACGGTCAGGGAAAAGAGCAGAAGATTGAGATTCCCAAGGAAGTCGCACAGGTCATTCAGGGAGAACAAACGAGGGAGAATACCATTCGCCGGTCTGAGGAAAGACATACGGTTTCTTTTGACGCAATGGATTATGAGGGAGACTTTTTCGCTTCCTATGATTCTTATGAGCTGGACGGCGAAAAAACAGAGCTGTCCCGTGAAGAAAAGGTTCGTGCGGTACTGAAAGCCATGAAGCCGAGACAGGCGGAGCTTTTGCGACTGGTTTATCTTTCGCATTACACGCATGAGCGGATTGCGGCGGAAAAAGGGGTGTCAAGACCGGCAGTTACACAGCAAATCCGGACGGCGGAAGCGGCTTTCAAGGCAATACCGCGCAATTCCGATGGTGAAATCGCGAAGCCGGATTTTTCGTCAGACAATACAAAAATTCGCAGGCTGTAGCGCGGCTACAGGCAAGGATTTTTGTGAAGTATGACGGGAAAGGCGCGAGCGAGTGCGCCGATTGTGAATTGCGCGGTGTTGCCTCAAAAAAATATTTGAAAAACTTTTCTGAAAAACCTTACAATTGCCCCTTGTTTTGTCGGTATAGTGAGGGAACGAAATTTCCCCAAAAGAAAAACTGAAAACTGAATACTCATTTCATCAGCACATTACCTGCCCTGAACTGCGATGAGCGGTTCAGCCAAGTCCGAAAGGCGCGCCATGATCTCCCTTGAAAACGGAGGGAGCGATTCAGCGATACTTCGGATGAAACGGAGTTGCACTCCGTGGAGGGCGATGACCGGGGCGAGGGATAATGATACTTTTGTAGCCGAAAGGCGCAACCGGCGGAGTACCCGGCGGAGGTGAGATTCCTATGGAGCAGGTTCGCAACCTGCCGCTGATGAACTTCCCAATATCGGCTTTGCCGACCGCACCTGGGGTGTCAAGGACAAATAAGGTGTGTAAACGATTCCCGGAGCAAAAGGAACACCTCACAGTGACATAGAGGAAACCTTCCGGGAATCCGGATACATACCGGAAAAGCCGATACGGGAAGTTTGCAAGGATGGGAATTCGGAATCAGAAAAAGAAAGGGAAGTACACATGGAAAAGAAACTGTTTCACTATGAAGTCCGCCTCAGTAAAACCGAGAGTCGGATGCTTCACCACAACGCACATCTGGCGGGGATGCCATGCTCGGAATATCTGCGCACCCTGATCAAAGGTTTCGTGCCGAAGCAGATGCCGAACAAAGACTTTCACGATGTTCTTCAGCGGCTGAACAAAATCTGTTTGAAACTGTCGGAAGAACAGAATCCGAGACTTGTCAGAGAGATCCGCAAAACGGTAAAGCAGCTTCAGGAGTTGTATCTCAACATGGATTCCGTTTGTACGATTCAGTTTGAGAAGGGAGGAGATGCGGAATGACGAAACCGATGAGTCTTACAGGTTTTGCACGGCGTGTGGAATATATCAAAGCCCACCGCAAGGACAACAAACATTCCGAAAGCGCGGCGGTTGCACGAAAACTGAGCAGGCAGCTTCGGGAATTGCTTTGCGATGAGCAGGACAACCTGAACCGTTGGCTGGAACGCCGCCCCTGTATTGTCCGTTCCCCATGGGAAGAAGGAAGGGAACAGGAGGTCATGATCCGCAACGATACGGAAGCGCTCTACTATTTCCTGCTGTATTGCTGGAAGGTCAATCTCCGGGAGAGGATCAGCGAGGAGTTCGCCGATTATGTGGCGTATATCCTGAGCGTTTGTTACTGATCGGAGACGGTGCAAACCTCTCCGGAACCCGCACGGCGGGTTCCTACATAGCCGATGAAAGTCGGCGAATATTTCCTTGGAGGAACACATGAAAGGATTTGTAAAAAGGGGAGAGGTTTACTACGCCGACTTCGATCCGACCGTCGGTTCCGAGCAGGGCGGTGTGCGACCGCTGCTGATTATCCAGAACGATGTCGGCAACAAGTACAGCCCCACAACCGTAGTTGTACCGATTACCAGTAAGATCGGAAAGAAATCGCACCAACCGACCCATGTTCCGGTTCGGTGCGAGGGGCTTTCGATGAACTCCATGGCGTTGCTGGAGCAGATTCGCACATTGGATAAATCCCGTCTGAAAAGTCGCGTCGGGGAACTGGATGCAGAAACGATGAAACGGATTGAAACCGCCCTGCTGATCAGCGTGGGGATGAAGGAGGAGCGTCATGGAGGATAAGAGTAAGCTGAAACTGATTTATGAGGACGGAAAGCCCGTAATGAAAATGGAGAGCGACGGTGTGCGCATGACCTTCCGCTTTGCCGAGCAGGAACCGGAAATGGATGTCAAAGAGAATATCGTCAATATCCTGACTTCTCAGTTTATACGGCACACGGTTTCGGCTCCCTGATAGGGTAAGCAGAAAAAGCAGCTGATGCATGAGCACATCAGCCGCAAAGGAATCGGTTATTTCAGAAGGTCAAAGAGATACCCTTCATCCGATTGATGTTTTCCGTGGGTCCGGTGATATTCGGTAATTGCCGCTATCAGGACATCGATTCGGTCGCCAAAATAATCGCTGTAAAATTCGGTGGAATTATCGTACTTTCTGCGATGATAGACCAGGTTTTGCTTGCAGAAGTCTTTGGGTTTCTGTTTTGACTTGACCTTTTCAAAATCGGAAACCTTGTTTTCTGCGATAATGAGAAGAATTTCAAGCTCCGGCTTGGTACAGAACTTTTTCTGCGCCTTGATCTCCGACGATAATTCTTTCGGTATTTTCAGCGCATCCGACATCTTATCCCCGATGCGGTAAATTTCAAGTTCGCCGTGATAGGCATCGAGTGCCGGCTTCAGTTGCGGAGATGCCAGTTGCCGCGCATGGAACGGACGCATATCGAGCAGATCATCCCGCGAAAATTTCAGCTTGCCGTGGTCGAGCAGGAGGTTCACCACCTTCAATTCATTCGGACCTTCGCACAGAATCAGGATTTTCTTCATTTCAAGAACTCCTTTTTGATGCTCATCAGGTCGTCATAATTGACGGATGTCTTGAAGGCGTCGTTATAGAACTGACGGCTCTTGGAAAGTTCAACACGAATGTCGAAGTTCTCGTACATATTCTCAGCAACAATCTTCTTGTCGGCACGGCAAACCCAGATGTTGTCCTGACGGTTGAACAGATCAAGCAGTTCGCAGTAATGGGTGGAGAAATAGAGTGTCGCGTTGCATTTGTTGACCGATTTGTCTTTGTACAGGTTGATGATGTTTTCAACGAGCGTTTTATGGAAGTGGTTTTCTATTTCGTCGATGATCAGATCAAACCCGTATTTGAGCGAGGCAATTACGGTAACATACAGAAGCAATCCTTTGGTGGTTCCGCTGGACAGAATATGAATGAGTTCTTTGTCCGATACCGTCTTTTTCCCTGTGGTCAGAGACAATTCATAGTTGTGCTCATCTTCCAACATGGTAAGCGACTTGATATTGCCGTCAAACAGATGCAGCACTTTTGACAGAACGGAAGGAGAGAGTTTATACAGCTTCAACGCATGGAACATCAGGCGATAGGTGTTTGCGCCTTCGCCGTCCGAGTTGAAATAAACCGCTCTTGTTTCTTTCTTCTTCAATACGAAAAATAAGATGGAAGTGTCTTCGGGGAGAATGCCGATGTTTTCGACCGGCGCGAAATCGTCATCCGAAAAGATGGCTTTTGCTTTGGACTTATAATAGGTTTTCTCGGATAACTCCTGATGGAAGAAGGTTGCCTTGTTACTGAGGTTCTGAGAAGACGCAATATCTGTGGAGTACCGATAAATCTTCCCGTCATGGTAGAAGAAAAGAACCAGATGAATTCCGTCATAGGAGTAGTTTTTATCTTCCAAAGAGAAGTTGCCGAGAATGGAGTAAGCACAGTCAAGAAGATCGAGGAACGAAGTCTTACCGGATGCGTTTTTTCCGATGAAAGCGACGGTGTTGTAGACAAACAAGCCGTCTGCGATTTCCTGAAGTTCGTATTCTTTATCTTCCGTGGTTTTCTTGGATTTTGCGGTAAAGTCGAGGATGCAGTCATCCTGAATGTTCTTAAAGCCGGACGCTTTGATATAAAGTAATTTCATGATCTTATCCTCCGTACTTATATTATACACCATGAAACAAAAATAAACAAGTACTTTGGTCAAATTTATCTGAAAATATTTGAAAGCGACATATCGAAATGCGATAGAACAAAAAATTACAGTGAAATTGATTGATAAAATTACTTTGCCGAACATTCCGCAAACCCATCCGCACATTTGTCAAAACGGGCAAAGGGCATTATACTGATAGGCACAGAGATTCCCGTACCGGAAAGGACGGGCGAGAGGAGACATAGAAAATGAAAAGAGTGTATTGCTTGTATCGGGTTTCCACCACACAGCAGGTCGATGTGGTCAAAGACGACATTCCGATGCAAAGGATTGCCTGCCACGATTTCGCCGCCAGAATGGGATGGACCATCCTGGTTGAAAAAGAGGAGAAAGGCATCTCCGGCTTCAAGGTATCCGCCGAAAAGCGGGACGCCATTCAGGAACTGAAAGAAGCGGCGCTGAATAAAGAGTTTGATGTTTTGCTCGTTTTCATGTTCGACCGTCTCGGAAGAATCGAAAACGAAACGCCGTTTGTTCTGGAATGGTTTGCCGATCATGGAATTGAGGTCTGGAGCGTCAATGAAGGACAGCAGAAGTTTGATCAACATGTAGACAAGCTGATGAACTACATCCGTTTCTGGCAGGCGTCGGGGGAATCCGAAAAGACCTCCATCCGTGTCAAGACCCGTATGCACCAGATGGTGGCGGAAGGGATCTACACAGGCGGCAGTCTGCCATACGGATATATGCTTGTGGATAAGGGCAGAAAGAACAAGAAAGGGCAGGTCATGCGTGATCTTGCCGTCTGCCCGGAGGAAGCGGAGGTTGTGCGCGAGATCTTTCGGATGATTGCCGAGGAGGGATACGGAAGCCATCGGATGGCTTCTTACCTCAATAAGAAAGGACTTAAGACGCACAACGACCGCAATTTCACAAGCTCGTACATCCTGCGTATCATGAAGAATGAAATCTATCGCGGATTTCTTTCCAAAGGCGGGGTGAAGTCAGAGCGGCTTGAGGACTTGCAGATCGTTCCGGACAAAGTGTTTTTTCAGGTTCAGAATAAGGAAAAGAATCTTACCAACAAATTAAAGTTGCGATTCTAATTAACAAAAAGCTCTCGAAAGATTTGCCTAACGAGAGCTTTTGTTTTAAAAAGAGCCGTACAATCTTTCCTGTACGACTCTTTTTGCAAATATGCTGTTTAGTTTTATATTAGTGCTTTTCTCAACAAGAGAAAATTACCATTGCGGCAGCCGCCATACGCAGCACATTTTTATACATGTGAATATATCTTTTTTTCTTTCAATTCTCCCCTTTTATTGCGTATATGGCTGCAAAGCTTGAATATTATTGTTGCTAATCCGTAAAAAGCGAAAACTCCGACAAGAAAATACAAAATAAAGCTGATGACAAACGCAATAAACGGCTGCGGTCCGGAAAACAGAAGATTCAGCAACGGGTAGATAACTTTATCCTGGTTGCTGTTAGTATAAAAGAAATTATATCCAATATCGGGAGCAACAATATTGCACAGTTCATTTACCGCAATTGAAGAAAACAAAAATACGATCCATATAGCAAAGCCTTTCAACAAATATGTAAGACCCTTTTTCCCCTCAATATTATGATAAGTTATGGCAAAAACTCCTGTCCCGATAATAATATCATGCCAAAGAAATGCTTGCACTCCAAGAAGAATAACCGGAGTATTCAATGCGGTGGCAGGTTTGCACATATAAAATAATGCTGCCACTGAGCCTATACAAGCCACATATCCTATTAGTGTTTCTTTCAGCCATCTTATTTTGATGAAAGGAATCAGCCAGCAAAAGAAAATAGGTACTGTACATATCTGAAACGGAAACATGCCGGCAGGATAACTTCCCTCCATAATATAATAAACTGACGCTTTCAGAATTTCCAAAATAATCAGAATAACTCCGACAATGCCGTAAACAATGTCTGCGGATTGAAATCTGTTGGAAGTCTTCATTTTGACCCCAAGCAGCACTCCGCCAATAATGAATAAAACGGCGGACAGCGTTCCTAATATATGAAACCAACCTCCAATGCGGGGCAATGTGTTCCACGTTTGTAATATTGTATTCATATCATCATACTCCCCCTTTATCATCATTAAATGAAGTTATTGGTCTTCAATTTCATTCATCACGCCTGCAACATAAGTATTTACAAGTGTTTTTAACGGTATGTTATATTTCTCGGAAAGCCGTTTCAGAATATCCAGAGGAATATTGATATCGGAAACATCAGCAAAGCGTCCCATATAATTCCCAAGACCGAATACCTCTATTTTTACCTCCACCGGGCTTATTGTGTCAACCCATTTATCTTCCATTTTACGGATGCTTCTCTGTATCAGCCGATTGTGAATGATACGATAGACCGTTGAAAGTCCCCAAGTGATGCCAAACATGACAGGAGCTGCAAGCCAGAACGGAATATATGCGCCCATACGATAAATATCACGCCAGCCTCCGAACCTGCCTCCCAGACCAAACACCATGACGCCATAAACCAACATATAACATAAAAAAGGTATCATCGTAATAATAGTATCTTTTCGGCTGAATTGTCGGTCTGTTTCCGTGCAGCAGAATAATACGATGGACATCAGCGGGCAGATTATATGCAGCCAGAGATTCATGCCGATAACCGCGCTTTTCCCTTGAACCGGAAGAATAAGGAGCAGTGCAAAAATCATGGTAAGGGTCACGCACACCGTTCCGCTATATTGAAGTACCATGATCCATTTGGGCACTCGGAACTGTTTCTTTTTGATACCCTCCACGGCGAATGGTATCATAAGAAACGCCCCTATGGCAGACAGCAGATTAGAGTTGACCGTAAACAGGTGAAACACTATCGTACCGCCGCGCTCAGGCGTCAACGCTGTCGGTGTCTCCAGAATACCCAATATGATTGCTACGAATGTAAATGCAGAAACAATACTTCCGCCAATCAGGGCGATCAGGCTTCGGCTGCGCTGCAAATTAATAAAATATCGATTCTTTTTCATAAGCTAATTACCTTTCAGAATCGGATTTTACTAAAATATTGGAAGTAGCTTTCTTCTTTTTTAAGAGGAAAGGTGCATGATATATCAGGCTCAATACCAGTCCAAGCAGCACGAGCTTCAGGAGATACATTTCCCAGCACTGATTCATATTCAGGTATGGCAGGTGATCTGCCGGCGGACACATGGTGTAGAAAAAATTTGTGGGATGTCCGGTAGCTGCAAAAATACTGTTTATCCAAATCGAACATATAGTCAGAACACCGAGCAGCCCCAGATCGATTTTCAGGTTTCTCATCGTATAGGTGACCTGATGCGTCTTGATTTGATATATCGCATAAATGATTATCATGGCATGGTACAGGAAAAACTGATAAGCTACAGGGTTAGTGAAGCTTGTGCTGCTGTTCGGAAGAAGAATCGCAAAGGGAGCGCCGACGAGCATACACATACACATAAAACAGTTCAGGTCTGCTTTCAGCTTTTCATTCTTGCCGAAAAATAAATAGAAAAAGAAGAAAATCTGCAAAGAGCAAAGCTGTAGCGGCAGACTGCTCACGGGCAGAATTTTGACAGGGACAGACATGTTGGTGTACAGATCCGTCTCAACCATATTGGACAGAGTCTTTACAATTTCACACAGCACAGAAAAACCCAGGCATACCGTTAGAAGCTTTTTGCTCGGACATTTATACCTAATAAGCAATAAAGACACTATTACAATCAAAAATATTGAGATACCGATCCAGATAAAATGACTTGTTGTAAACATTTGAACCCCCATTTGTAGTTGTATGGATAATCAAGACAATCGAATTATGTCAATGAAATGATATGCCCCCTTTTAATAAATTTTGTAAAAGTAGCTGCTGTATAATTTTTATTATTATATTATACAGTATGAAGTGCAACAGAAGTGCAACAAAGCGAGAATAAAAATATACAAAATTTTGTAAATAATTTATGCATTTTGACGATTTTTAGAAAAATGTGATTATTTGTTGCACTTCTGTTGAACTTTTTGTGATATTATAGTATTTAAGGCAACACCGCGCAATTCGCAATCGGCGCACTCGCTCGCGCCTTTCCCG
>CAZVYZ010000012.1:0-41788 GCA_964630695.1 uncultured Ruminococcus sp. | reverse complement strand
TTCAAATCTCTAACACAAATTGCGAAAAATATCTTTTTTATAGTCCGCTGACAAGAAAAGCTCCCGAAATCTTACGATTTCGGGGCTTTTTCTCGTTTTCTCTCCACTTTTGGAAATTCAAGAAGAACCATTGACCCCAACCGTGACCCCAATCGCTTTATACGCTGTGCGCGAGAGATTTTTGACACAAAATCGGCGCCTGTTAGCATGATTTTTGTTTTGTCAAGTCCCTTGTTGAAAAAATGAATCTTCTTTTTCAATTCCCGCAAGCGGCGGGGAGGAAAATGGAAAGAATGGCAATTGCCACGATCAGGGCTGCAGCCGTGCCGCTGCCGTAGAACTCCCGCGCGGAAGTCCAGACAAGCCGGAGCAAGCCGATGACGATCAAAAGAGCAAGCATTCGCACACCTCCTTTCTGATTTTTGAGTATAAAAAAACACCCTGCAATCCATTCGACTGCAGAGTGCTATTTGTGGAGCAGATTTCCTTTCATGAGTGTACCCTCAACTTTAATCTTTTATCTTCTCCTGTATATTCAATTGTAATGTCTATCCGCGCAGGGCTTTGATGTAATTCTCCATTCGTTCCGCGCTGTCCTGTCGCATTTTATCGGTTACGTGTCCATAAACATCCAGTGTAAAGGACGCGGAATGGTGCCCGAGGTTTTCTTGTACGGTCTTGACATCATCCCCGTTTTGCAGGGATGCAACGGCAAAGCTGTGGCGCAGATCGTGAAACCGCAGATCCGGCAGTCCGATGCGCTCAGCAATGCTTTTGAAGTGTCTCCGCACTGCCGATTGTGAGATGGGAGCACCTCTGTCACCGGTGAAAACCAACCCCGGTATTGGTTCAGCCCAATCCCGTCCGGCAGCCATCCGATATAGAAGATGCTGTTTCTGTTCTTCCCGTAAAGCCTGCAAAACGGTTTCCGCCACCTGAATCTGCCGCGTTTTATTGTTTTTCAGGGAGGTCAGGTAATTCGTTCCGCCGCTTTTCTTTTCGTGCTGAAGCTGTTGCGTGACGGTGATGATCCCCGTTCGGAAATCAATATTCTCCCATTTCAAGCCGAGAATTTCGCCAAAGCGCAACCCGGTGAACAAATCCACGACAAACAAATTTTCGTATCGGTCACCGTGAATTGCGTCCAGAAACGGAACAGTGGAATTCTCGTCCAGTGGCTTGAATTGCTTTCGCACAATGCGAGGCAAGGTACAGTGGTCAGCCGGATTGGTCTTGATGTATCCGAGAATGAGCGCCTGCTGTAACGCTTTATGTAGTACCCCGTGAACGCTTTTGACCGTTTTGGGAGAAAGGGGAGCGGTTTCCTTGTCCCCATCCTTCATCCAGTTGATGAACCTTTGAACGGTTGGCGCGTTCAGGGCTTGCAGCTTCAGTCGTCCCAGCGCCGGAACGATGTGTAACCGGATGCGGTCAGAATAGGTGCGATAGGAATACGGCTTGATATTCCCGTTATATTCCTTCAGCCATACCTCCAGCCATTGTTGAAGTGTCATTTTCAAAGGCTCGGTGTAAGTGCCGTCATCCACTTGCTTTGCAAGCTCGGTCAGCTTTTGCCGTGCTTCCTTTTGGGTCTTTCCGTAAACGCTCTTTCGCCTGACTTTTCCGGTTTTGGGATCAAAACCAATCATCAGCCGCCCTTCCCATCTTCCGTCTTCCCTGCGCTTGATTGAACCGGAGCCATTCGCATTTTTCGCCATATGACCCCCTCCTTTACGCAATGGTCAGCCCGTTTCGGAGCAGGATCAACAGCTTGTCCCGGTCTAAGTAGAGCCTTTTCCCGATGTGGACAACAGGCATATCTTCCCGGTGTGCCAACCGGTAGAAAGTGCTCTTAGTGAAGCCCAAGGTCTCCATATGCTCGGCGCTCAGGAACAGCGGGAGGGCGGAAGTGTCTTTTGTTGGGAGCGTATCAGTAATGGATAACTGATACGGGTCGGGACGATTGTAGGGATTGCTGATTGTTGAATGTTGCATTTTTAATCTCCTTTGTAATTAATCAATATATTTTCCGTCAATCATAGATTGCCAGATTTCCATCACACGCTTTTGCAATGAAGCAGGAACGGTATGACGATCAAGAGGTCGTTCTGAAATGTCATTTTGGAACTTTTCATAGGATGGCTTGTCAATTTCCATCCATACATTTGGATAAGCGAACAATTGTTCGGCAATTGTTTTTCCGCGCTTTTGAAGAGCAACCACAAATAAATCATTGATCTGGGAAAAGTAATCCCAATACATTTTGTTTGCCGTTTCTTCCGTAATAAAAGGATCACGGGTAATTGATTCCTTGTTGAGGTAAATATGCCATAAACCAAAGAAATTTTTAATTCTTTCTTCCGGATCGTCCTCATTCAGAGCGGACATTTCATCTGTCTTGCCTTGCTCGGCTTCGTCCTCTGTCTTTTGATTCAAAATTGCAACCGCGCATTGATGGACCTCCTCTTGCTTTTTATTTGCATAAACGGCTCGAAGTGTATTAAAGCCTTTGATTTTCATCGCCTGAATGGTCGCCTCTTTAATTCTGTTTTCCATTTCATAATCAGCCTCTTCATAGCGATTGGAAGAATAGGCGACTAAATAGGAATTTTTATAATGCAGATAACCGTAAGAAGACAAGCCATCCAAAGCATCACCAACCTTGTCCGAGCATTTATTGTATAACTCATCCTCGAACAACTTTGATGTGAAAGGGTAGGTTTCTTCTCGTTTATGAAGGTGTTTCGGAAAACCTAAGAGTTGATACAGATATGTGTGCATAAAATCGAAATGGAAGGAACTGCCGCAATCCTGTGCAGGTTCGATTGAAAATTGCGGATATAGTGCCGAAAAGGTCAAAATATTCAAGAACAATTGATTGAATTTTGAACTCATAGCCTTTTGGGGCTTTGGCTTTATTTCTTTGTATTTGCCCAATACACTGTATCGGATACCTTCTTTTTGCAGCCGATACTCTCGTTCAATTTGCTTAATCTGCGCTATTTTTGAATCCCCACCCTTGAGTGGAAGATTCAGGCACTTGACCATTTGTGCATAAGTGTAGCTTTCGCCAACTAATAAGGAACTCATATTTTTTCTCCTTTTATTTTTTTAGATTAGTTGCTTCAACAGACGACCCTCCTTTCCGTAAACCGCCTTTTGAATGCTTGAAAAGCGGCTTCGATAAGCTCCTTGATGTAAGAAAAAGAAAAAGCTCACAAAAAGCGGCACAACGAAAAATCGCAAGGGGCAAAAGTGAATTTGCCTTTATGCGATAATTCAGTTGGGGGAAGTAACTAGCTTCCCAATGCTTTTTCTAGTGAGCTTCTTATATCTTAATTTCTTTACTCACCCATATTATACCATAAAACATTGTTTTTGTCAAGTACTTTTTGAAAAATAATTCATAGAAAAATAAAATAATTTTATCATAAATTCTCTTGACTAATTTATATTTTATTCAACTGCGACAATACATTTGTATAGATATACTAAATATATAGGTGTTGCAAAGTCTTTATAGAATTTATAATTTGACTATTATATTCCTCGTATAAAATAAAATAAGTAGTAAAGAAGATAATAGTCAATTTTTTCTTTCCTCCGCCATAACCGTATTCCCACAATTGACACAAGCGATCCTAACCTCCTTCGTTGCCCTGACGCTGATTCCGCAAAGGGGGCAGATATATTTCCTTGTACTGGATGGTTTGCGTATTGAAGTGGAACTGTCGGTTGGAATCTGATGCGTTCCGGTTCCCGGTATCTGAAATACAGTAGCTTCGTTCCGATTGATGAGAATGTCGGTCAGGTCGTTGTCCAGAACGAATTGCAAAAGCTCGTCTGCGGGAGCGGTATGCGACCAACCGTATTGGGGACTGTGGGTCAAGAGTAATCCGCGCGACTCCGCCGCGCGCTTGAATCGTTGATTATGATAGGTGTTGCCTCTGGAGCAATCCTTGACACCGTGGATGTAATTATAGTAATGCACCATTTCATGCAACAGCGTTGCACATACACTTTCAATCGGTCTTGCAAGCGTCCCTGCCCCAATGTTGATTTCATGGGAGCACCCGTTCTTGGAGATCCAAGTATCATCCCGCAGACTGAAATGTCCGTAGGCTTTTGGAGTGCTCTGAATGGTGATGGTTGGTCTTGAAAGTTCACTTTCAAAGAACCGGGAATTGAGCAGATCAAAGATTTTGTTCAGGTATCCGGCAACGCGATTGTAACTGGTTAATTCTTTCATGACTTTCTCCTTTGTTTTCTGATTTGTGTTTTGGGTTAGCGATGCAGATCAATGATGAGTATGACGAGGACAATGACAATAAGAAACAGCATTTTCCCACCTCCTTTGGTATTTTGAAATATCTATATCAAAAGAACCGCGCTTTTTGGCAGCGCGGTTCTTGTTATTGTCCGATTCATTGTGTTTTGGATATGTCTTGAAGACCGATTTTACATAAAATGGGCTGTTTTTATGCTCAAATGGCAGATAAGAGTGATCTTTTCCCACTAAAAAATAAAAAAATAGGGAGCGGAAATATCCTCCATTTACCGCTCCCGATATCCTGTTATTACCCTGTCATTTATCCCTATAATGCTCTTAAACCCAAATACTGATTTCTGATCAGGCAAAGCCCGTCAGGGCTTCTTCTGTTGGAGTCCTGCTAAGGACTACAATAGAAGACGAATGTCGCAGTTAGGAAAGAGGCAAAAACTACCTTACTTATGGCATTTTAAGCTTATATTGCGTAATAAAGTCTTGCCTCGCCTGCTTCAGACGCATCTTTAGTTCGGAACGTAATGTTTTATCATCGCTAATTTTCTTATCCAGTTCTTCGTCTGCAAGAACGAGATAACAGTATTCAATGGGTAAACCAATCTTCGATGATATGGTTACTAATTCAGGCTTTAAAAGCAATTTCCAAGCAATAAGTTTATCGTTGATCTTAATATCCTTTTTATTTACGGTTTCTTCAATGTAGACATTCTTCATAGCATCTTTTGAAAAGTCAAATAACAAATCCTTCAAACCATCAGGCATATAATTCGGAAATTCTATCTCGCTTTCTTTTACAAAAAGCTTGATAAAATCTTCTTTGCTACAGAACTTATAAGACGAAGTTACAATCATAACATTAGTACCACCCTTTCCCAATTTATCGTTACCATGTCGGTCTCCAAGACCGTGGGACGCTTGTTAGAGTTTTCGCAAACTTTACTGAATCATCATGGAGTTTTATAGAATCTAGTGAGTAGCTTAAACTGCTAGAAATTTTGAAATCTGCAAATGCCCGATTATATCCACCGAAACCATTTTGAACACTGTAATCGACCAGTATTGTTCCAATACAAACCGCCGAAGAAATATTCTTTCTAACTTTTTTATATACATCACCATATAGATAATAGGTTACACTATGTACTTGTAAAGATTCCGGATTCTGCAAGTTTCCATACTTCTTCATCTGTTCCATAATATCATTTGTTGTAGGAAGTTCATTTGTTGTTATATAAGTTTCCAAGGGATATTCTCCTTTCACCGCATACCGATCAATATTTGTTTCCCCCTCCAAAACAGACTTGTATAGGTTATAAATATCTTTTGCGGAAAGCCCCTTAAGGTGTAAAATTTCTGGAATATCGTCCGTAAAAGGTGCTTCCAAATATTTAAGAACACTTTCATTCTTTCTTAATTCAACTGCCAAATCTGATTGTGCTCCCTTGCAAGGAAACGAATCGTCTAATTCATCAAGGGATCCCATTTCGTCTCTGATTTCCACTATTAGGTTCGCGAATTCTCTTGGTGTTGAGCAGCTACTTTCTTGTATTTTTTGTAATATGCCAGACCTCGTGTCTTTCGGTTCTGTGGTATTCTTTGCACAACTTGCAAAACTTGAAATAACCAATAAAACTACAATAACAGAAATAATTTTCTTATTAGCCATTTTAAGATAATCCCCTTGCGTAATATATAGTTTTTATTTATTAATGCTTGCATTATGATATGGGCAATCCGTTCTGTTACATTCATCGCTTTCCCGGCATAGTTTTGGACCAAATGGGCGTGGCGGTGATAACAGATAATTGAAAAATTGATAGGCTACTTCACAGCCTTGAGTTTTAATGCAGTAAATATGTTCTTCTTTTTGATTCCGCAACTTTTTAATCATTTGTTTTCCCTCCTACATTGTTATCATCCATCTTTTGTGTAATCTTTTCGAGTTGATTTTTTATCGACTTCACATCCAAAAGAACACCGTTCCGCAGGGCTTCTTTTATTAGAGTTCTTATTACTTTTACATCATAAAGGAAACCGCAAAAAAGCTCCGAGAACTTCCATAAAAACATTCCGCTCATTATTCCTCCAAACATATAGCCGTTTCCGGCACCAATGTTTGTGGCTACAAATGATACAATGGCTAGCACCATAGAGAGGATAACAATTAAGACTGAAATGATTTTACAGAAATTTAGGAAAGATTGTATGCGAAAGGCATCTATATCCTCCATTTTGAATTGCGGTTTATTCATCTCCAACTTATTGTTCATGCTTTTTCACCTTTCAACAATTGTTTCATCAATCATAAATACTGCTCCGCATATTCTTTGAGGTTTGACAGCTTTTCGGGAGTATTTCTTTCCTTATCAAACTTTACTTGAAGCTTAACACCGTCCGCAAGCTGATTTACAGAATAGGTTTCTGATATGTCCGCTATACTCCCTATGTTTACAAACAACATCTTATCAAGTACATAAAAGTTTTTGTAATAATTGGGGTCTAACTCTTTTCCCTCCTCTGTCAGACTTGTCCCGTCCACGTCATGAGCAAAAACGAATTCATCAGCAACAAGGCGAAATTCTTTTTCATCCGACAAATCAACTTTTTTGTTAAAGAGCGCAATTGCCGGAATATCATCATTCGTATAGTCACAGCAACCATACCAAATGCGCAGATTTGTTTGCTTTACCTGCTCAATAAAGCGCGGGACATTTTTAATGACAGTGACATACTCTCCAAAATTCTCTTTGAACTTTTTAAGCTGCTCCTCTGAAAATTTCAAATCCACAATATCAGAATCATTATCCCCCATAACGGCATAATAACAGCTAATGGGTTTTATGGAATCCTCAAAATTTAGCAATCGGATATTAAAAAAATCTGTTTTGGCTGTGGAGCAGTAAGAGTCAAACGGGTCATTTACCTTTCTTGCTCCTTTTATACTTCTGAAAAACAGCTTTCCGTTTAATAAGTCATCCTGAAAGTCTTTCTCTTTTGAAAACTTAAGGAATGCTTTAATGTACTGGTTACTCATGTTATTTGCTTCCCCCTTTTTCTTATTTTATCTTGCACCCCAAACTATTTTTGCAGAGCAACCATAGTTCCAATAGGAATCCCAAGTATTGGGTTGAGATGTTGCTTGACAATATATTGTCTGGGAAGATTTCCAACCAAGGACCGCTTTTCTGCCGATGCTCGTTACACTGTTCGGTATCGTGATGTTCGTCAGGCCACTGCAACCGGAGAATGCTTCATCTCCGATGCTCGTCACGCTGTTCGGCATCCTGATGCTTGTCAAGCCACTACAACCGGCGAACGCATATCTGCCGATGCTTGTCACGCCGTTCGGTATCGTGATGTTCGTCAGGCTACTGCAATTACGAAACGCACCATAGCCGATGTTTATGATACTATCCGAAAGAATAATGTCCGTGAGTCCCGTGCAATCCCTGAACGCTACGTCTCCAATGTTTTTCCCTCCGGTAATAACAACCTTTCTGAGATGTCCCGGGATACACCGTGAATTCTCCGTATAACTTAAATTTCCGAAAATATAGCCCAAATTTGTATTGTCTGTACTGGTTGCTGATTCCCCAATAAAAGGGAGCGTTATACTGGTGAGACTGTTGCAAGCGGCGAAAGCCCCCTTGCCTATGCGCTTTACACTGGACGGTATTGTAATATTTGTTAGCTTACTACAATTATTAAACGCCAAATCGCCGATGCGTTTTAATCCATTCTTAAGGGTAACGTTTGTTACTCCACTACAGTTTGAAAAAGAGTTTGTCCCAATGTTTGTTATACTGCTTGGAAGAACAATACTCACTAAACTACTGCAACCGGAGAATGCATAATTGCCGATGCTCGTCACATTATTTGGTATTTCCAAATCTGTAACAAGCGTTCCGTTAATATATAATTTATGTGCAAGCTCCAAAGGATTAGCACCTATCCCGCCAAACAAAATACTACACCACTTGGTGAGGTCACTAAAATACACCCCATTTAGTTTATCACAACCTGAAAATGCAGCGCCACCAATACTTGTAACCTTGTCCGGTATTGTAATACTTGTCAAACTACTGCAACCTTTAAAAGCTCCATAGCCGATTACCTTTGTTGTATCAGGAATATCTACATTCGTTAGCTTATTACATTTAGTAAAAGCAAAGTCTCCAATCTCTACAATTTGAGACGGAATATCAAATTTGTAGAAGCCACAGTTAGCAAACCCATAATCACCGATTTTTGTTACGGAAGTAGGAATCTCAATTTTTTCAATAGAGTTGCACCCATTAAAGCCTCCGACTTCTTCAATTCCGTTGCAAAGGATAACGGTACGAATCGTGGTTTGGTCTTTGAATGCATCTACCCCAATTCTCGCGACAGGGAAAGAATTGACATAAGCAGGAATTACCAATACCGTTGGTGCATGGTCTGTAAACCCTACAATCGTTGCTTTTCCATAATCAACGGTATATTGGAAGCTGTTTGAGTACACGGTAATCCACTTTCCATATATCGCACCGCCGTTCTGGAATTTTGTCGTATCAAACAGCGGCGTTTGAAAATTGGAATCTACAAACCATCCGTAGAAATACCTTTCGGCATTTGGGTTGGTGGTAATGTCCTCCGGTTTTTCCGGAGGCGTAACGGTATATTCACGCGTTGCATCCGTGTAAATTGTTTGGCTCAAAGAGCCATCGATATATACCGATACCGGAATTGGCGTTTCGGTTACTTTTTCAGAATCATTCCTTTCATCGTTTGAAGGATTTGGTTTTTCCGAGTTTGAGCAGGAAAACAAAGTAATAATACAAAGAAGAATAAAAGTTAGAAAGACAATCTTTTTCATGGCATTTTCTCCTTTCAACTATAGGTGTAATTTCCACCCCTATTTTTTGCACCTATTGTTATAATAGGTGTAAAAAAGACCGCTATTTTTTCATCTATCAATCGCAGAATGAAAAAACATCGGGCAAAATAGAAACTTTTTAGGCAAATGATATTGTTTTTTTAGAGAATAAATGATATAATAGTCTTATAATCATTACATCTATTATAACAATTGATGTAAATTTACAGCAGTTTTCCGAGCCTATTCATCATGTCGTGTTTATGCGGCATGAGGCTGTGGACATAGCGGTTCAGCGTGACCGTCGGGTTCTTATGCCCCAACAACTCCGACAGGGTTTTGACATCCATTCCGCACTCCAACGCACGAGTTGCAAAGGTATGCCGCAGGGCATGGAAGCCACGGTGCGGGATGTTCTGCTTTTTCAGCAGGAGCGCAAAGCTTGCCTGATAGGAGCGCACGGGAATGATTTTCTCTCCGCCGACCACATACCCGGTCGGATTTTTTTGTTTCATCTCGCGCAAAATCGGCATCAGCTGCTTCGGGAGCGGGATGACCCGATTGGAATGCTTGGTTTTCGGCGGTTCGATTCGGCGGTCATAATGACCGTCTTTTTTGTTGTCATGGCAGGATTTGCTGACGGCCAGTTCGCCTTTTGCAAAGTCAATGTCGCTCCACTCCAACGCAAGCAGTTCGCCGATCCGCAGCCCCGTATACAGACACAGGACGATGCCGCGCATTTTGACACGTCGGTCTGTCAATGCCGCCTGCTCCAGCTTCTTCTGCTCGGTAGCGGTAAAGCAGGCAATCTTCTTTTCCCCCATGCGCGGTCGTCTGACCCGATCTGCGGTATATGCGGGGATGTAACCCATCTGATAAGCGGTTTTCATGGCATTCTGCATGACCGCCAGAATCGAATTGACCGAGTTCGGGGACAGCCCGCTCCCGTCCCGCAGATTGCCGTGCGCGGACAGATCAGAAGTGAATTTCTGCAATTCCGCTTGTGTGAGGTCGGACAACTCCAGACTGCCGAATGCAGGAATCAGATGTTGGGCTACAATCTCGTGATATCGGGTATAGGTGCGCTCCTTTGCGGTTGGTTTGATTGTGCATTCCAGCCACTCTCCGAGCCATGTTGTAATATTCATAAGGTTCTCCTTTCTACGAAAAAAGCCACACAAAATCGTGTGGCGGATGGATGATTGATTCAGGGTAAGTATACCATAGGTTTGTAATATTTGCAAGTGCATTTTCAAATTCTGTCCATAGCGAATGGATAGAAAAGTCTTGATTTTTTACTGCTTATATGGTACAATGGTGTTGTGAAGAATTGCATACCTTTGCACAGCGAACGGAGGGAAACTATGGGAAAGGACTTGAACATCCGAAGCAGTGCCGCTGAATTCTTAATTTTTGAGAAACAGGCACACGCGGATTCCATTGAGGTGCGCTACGAGGACGGAACGCTTTGGCTGACCCAGAAAATGATGGCTAATTTGTTTGACGTGGACGTGCGAACTGTCAATGAACACCTGACCAATATTTATAAAACAGAAGAATTGGAAAAAGATGCAACTATCCGGAAATTCCGGATAGTTCAAACGGAGGGAACACGTCAGGTCGCGCGGGAGATTGACCACTACAATCTGGATGCGGTCATTTCCGTTGGATATCGCGTCAATTCTATCCGCGCAACGCAATTCAGACGCTGGGCAACGCAGGTTTTGAAGCAGTACGCGATTACCGGATATGTGATTGACCGCAAGCGCATGGAAAACGGTGCATTTCTCGATGAGGACTACTTTGAGCGGTTGCTTGAAGAGATCCGTGAAATCCGTTTGAGTGAGCGCCGTCTTTATCAGAAAATTACCGATATTTACGCAACAAGCGTAGATTACGATAAGGATTCCCCGCTGACAAAGGCGTTTTTTGCAAATGTGCAGAACAAAATGCACTACGCCATTACCGGCAATACTGCCGCAGAGCTGATTATGGACAGAGCGGACAGCCGCGTGGAGCATATGGGGCTTTCCACATGGGAGAGCGCTCCGGACGGGAAGATTCTCAAATCCGATGTTACCGTTGCAAAGAATTACCTCAAAAAAGACGAATTGGAAGCGATGGGACGGCTGGTCAACTCGTTTCTCGATCTTGCCGAGGACTTTGCCAAGCGACGCGTTCCTCTGACAATGGAGGACTGGAAGACACGGCTGGACGGCTTTCTGTCCCTGACCGGCAGGCAACTGCTTCAAGGCTCCGGTTCTGTTCTGATGGCAGACGCGAAAGCGCACGCAAAGAGCGAATATGAAAAGTACCGAATCACACAGGATCGGCTGTACAAAAGTGACTTTGATAAGCTGATTGAGGAAAGCTGGAAGAAATAACAGCATCAAAAGGCTGCTTGAAGTGCGCTTTTCAATCCATTCGCACGAACATTCGCTTGATTCGCAGAAAATTCGCTCCATTCGCTTTGCAAAAGCGAATTTTTGGAGCATATAAAGTGCAGCACAATCGTAGACGTGCAAGGATACTTGAGACAGAAAAAAGCAATGAAAAATCTTTGCAAAAAGGGGCAATTTTCTGACCCCAATTCCGACCCCAACTGCCATATTTTACGGCTTTTTCCGCCATGAAAAATTCACAAAATCGAGTCAAAAACGCAACTGTACAAACATATAGAACGGATATGACGGGTTGAAATCAACTTCTCGGAATTCAAATCTCTCCTTCTCCGCCAAAAAGAGAACCTGACCCGTAAGGGTTGGGTTCTCTTTTTGCTGGGGTTGGTCTGTTTGGTATCCGGTCAGGCGGGACATTCAGATGATGCGCCTCATCAGAAATCAGCACGACCTTCCGCTCGTCAAAATCGTCAAAGGACATCCCGTTTTCCTTTGCCATCCACATATCCATGTGGAGACCCTGTGTGGTGGTAAAGCAGATGTTGATGGCATCCTGGTCGGCATATTGGAAATTATCCACCTGATTGATGCGGATCCGCTCTCCGTCCAGCACGATTTCATCTGCAAAGAGGTATTTTGAGGATGCCGGATTGCGGAAATTTTCCCGTGTCTTTTCGACAATATTCGAAAGGTTGACAAAGAACAGGAAATTCCGATACCCCTGCTTGTAGAGGTACAGCATCAATCCTGCCATAATCAGCGTCTTGCCGCTGCCAGTCGCCATGTGAAAAAGCACCTGCGTAGGCTTCGGACGGTTAGTGCTCTCGAAATGTGTTATAAAGTTTTCAAATGCCTGTTTCTGATACGGGCGCAGCTCGAAATTTGGATTCAGGTTCTCCGGGATGTAGGAAGGGAGAACAGCACTGCTGCCGTATTCACGCAAGGCATCTATTTTTTCGTATAAAAATGCCATCGATTATCCCTCCCTGTAAAAGCTCCTCGTGAAAGCCTTGTCCTCATCGGAGATGCCAAACTCCGCATCATCAATGTCGCAGTAGTTCACATAAAGGAGATTCTTGTCCAAAATCTCCATAAGGAACCGCTTCTTGTCATCCAGCGAAAGCGCGGCGTAATCATCGGCAGCCGCATCGATATCCGCCGGATTCACTTTGTGGCTGATAAAGCCGGACTTTACCATCCTGCCGTAGATGTCGGACAAGGTGGCATCATCAGTAGCGGTTTCGATTTCTTCCAAATAAGCACGGTTATTTTGATAGAATAATCGTGCTTATTTTTTGTTTTTATAGGGGTTTAAGGTCTTTCAGTAGGCTTTTCACGTACTTCACTCCCCCGGAACAATCGAGTAGGAGGCTTCCCATTAGTTGAGAAGCCTCCTACTCGATTGTCAATCGCCAGGGAAGAGCCAACGCTTTTTGTTTTTTCAAGTTTCTGATCGCACCATCGGAATTGCGTGGCACTGCCCCGAATTTCAGTATCAGTCAGTATTCGTTTTATATGCCCCTGTCGTAATCTTTACATTGTCCATCAAATTTTTCGTTGCATTGGCTGCATACACATAAAGTCCCGTGCTGGTGTATTGATCCGTAGATCTGGTATACTCGCCAAGCTTCACTCCGTCGATGTAAATACGCATCACTGTCTTTTCTCCGGTATTGTCTATCTCGAAGGCAAAATGATGCCACTGCTCTGTTGCAATCGCATCGCGGCCGCCGAGGTCAGATTGGGTCATGGGCAGAGCGTTGATGTTTGTACCGCTCCCATCCCTTATCGTCAAGGAAACGCGTCCTTCTGACTTCGCCCAGTCGTCGCCCCATTCAAACGTGTATCTTCGTCTAATCGTGAACACCGTACTGCAACAATTACTGCTCGTTCCAAAAATGTTGCTTCCGTGCTTAGCCGAATCATATTCGCTCAACGCCACGTTAAAGTAGTTTCCGTCCCCGTTTAATGCTGTCCACGGCTTCTCCACATTGGAGTCTCCGATATAAAGGTCTGCCTCCACGGTATAATGATCCTGATTCAGAAAAGGCTCGGCATCGACAATCCGTGTAACGTAATAGGAACTCTCAAGATTCAGGTATTTGTTGCGACTGTCACTGTCGTCAGTCTTCACCTTAACTGCATTTTGTGTCCAATTCATCACATCAGTCCCGTAGGTGCCATCGGAAATGCTGTTAAAATCTTCGCGGTAGAGAACCTTCTTTGAGGACACCAAGCCGTTATCCATGATAAACGACGTCTTGTCTGAGGTGATCGTCGTGCTACCGACCTTAACGTATGTCTCGACCGTGAACGTGATCTCGCCGATGTTCGTCGGAACACCGTTAAGACAAAGGGCAAAGAGACCTGCCGGATTTGCAACGCCGTGCTCACTCCCGATGGATTCGGCGGTGTATGCCTCGGTATAGCCGGATTCGGTTCCGAGCAAAGCGGTATAAACGACGTTGCTTTCCAGGTCTGTTCCCTCATACGTTACAACTTTGGTTTTTGCGTTGCCGTTTTCCAAATAATCGGCTTTGATTTTGTAGCCGAGTACGTCTCCCTTTAGACTCGGAACGACGGAGACGAAGCGAATGGTCTGCTTGTTTTCGGTTTCGGACGCCTTTGTTTGAATTCCGTGAAAGATCGGTGCAACAGGGTCGGTTGCGTCATTCTCCGCTGCTGCGGGCAGCATCAGCATGACCGCACCGGAGACGAGAAGCACCACCGTCAATAATACGGACAAGAATCTTTTCATAGCTATTCTCCTTTTTATTTTTCTGAAAGTACGTTTCACCACGTCATGCCGTCACTCAATCCACCCAATTTACGCTGGGAAGCGTCGATTTGCTGTCGTTATCCATTACAGTAAGCTCCCCACTGCATTGAATGACATCGGCAAATCCCAAGACGATCATTTCGGCTTTCGGTGCGAGGTATCGATTTCCGTTCATGGTGTTCTCCTTTCTGATAGTAGTATTTCAGGCTCTGCCGCGTCATCCGCGGTCTGCCGTCGCACTTTCGCCCGCACTTTATTCGCCTGACTCTGATAACATCCTCACCGGTAACTCGGTTACAGCTTGCGAATTTTTGTACCGCCTGACGAAAATCCGACGTTGCAATTCCACCGTATGAATGACTCGGCGTTGCCCCGATGCCCTTCGGAATTTCTATCGATCAATTCTTCCATTCGACGCTTGGCGGCGCACAATCGCTGTCATCCGTTTTCACGTCGAGCACCCCTCCGCCTTCCGGAACGGTAAAGCTGACCAGGGTGGGACAGTGGTCGGAAGCATTCAGAAGACTCGGGTCGGTTAAGATCATATAACTCTCCACGTTGAGCTGCGACAGCGAGAAAATATGGTCGATGGCACCTCCGTAGGTTCCCGTTGGACGCTGACCGACCTCATGCCACGTGTCGGAATCGCTTCTGACGTTCGTCATGCTGTAAGTGTCCTTGAAGCCGTTTTTCAGCATGTTGTATGCGCCGCCGATCGTGTTGGAGACCGTGCTGTTATAGTCGCCGCAGATCAGCGTCGGACAGTTGCCGTACTGCGAGCTCAATTTCTTCACCTCCGCAATGACCAGATTGCTTTCCAGGCTGTGGTCATACGTGTCGTGAGTCGCGTTTGAGGTTACCGTGCCGGCGGGTACGATCAGGCTGTAATGCAGATTTCCGACAAGATAGGTTTGACCGTCCGTTCTGCTTTTCAGCACTGCCCAGACCATTGTACGAAATTTGGTATCGCCGTCCGACGTTCCATCGTAATAATGATACTCCGTGCAGTTCACGTAGTCGGAGAAATTCAGCATTCCGCACGCTTCCACCGTATAAAGATCCTTGCGATAGAACACGGGATTCCAAATATCGCACGTTTCAACGCCCCAAGGTGCAGCCTCATCATAGAGGTCGCCGATGAGGGAAGCCAAGCCGTTCGGGGAATTGCGATAGGATGTATCGAATTCCTGCAGGCATACGAAATCCGGCTTCTCTGCGAGAATCAAGTCGGCGACTGCGTCGTCGCGCGTCCCTGCCGAAGAGGTTTTCGTACAGACGTTGAGGACGTTCATGCTTAAAATTCTGATGGTGCTCGTTGCGTTTTTCTCCGTCAATAACTGTTCCATTTGATAAGTTCCTCCGTAGGAAGCAGACTGCAATTGTTTTTCGACGGCAAGCATCATCGTTTCCCATGTGGAGGAGGTGCCGTCGAACGCAAAGGATATGCGATCCCCCTCCCGGGTAATGCGGTAAGCTCCACGCGCGATGTCTGCCATACCATCGCGTGACGTGTTTCCAACCACCAACTCGTACCTCGCGGCGGGGGAGCCATCCGTCACGACGGGCAAAATGTATCCGCTGAACTTCGCAATCAGATCGTTCTGATCGCACCATCGGAATTGCGTGGCACTGCCCCGAATTTCAGTATCAGTCAGTATTCGTTTTATATGCCCCTGTCGTAATCTTTACATTGTCCATCAAATTTTTCGTTGCATTGGCTGCATACACATAAAGTCCCGTGCTGGTGTATTGATCCGTAGATCTGGTATACTCGCCAAGCTTCACTCCGTCGATGTAAATACGCATCACTGTCTTTTCTCCGGTATTGTCTATCTCGAAGGCAAAATGATGCCACTGCTCTGTTGCAATCGCATCGCGGCCGCCGAGGTCAGATTGGGTCATGGGCAGAGCGTTGATGTTTGTACCGCTCCCATCCCTTATCGTCAAGGAAACGCGTCCTTCTGACTTCGCCCAGTCGTCGCCCCATTCAAACGTGTATCTTCGTCTAATCGTGAACACCGTACTGCAACAATTACTGCTCGTTCCAAAAATGTTGCTTCCGTGCTTAGCCGAATCATATTCGCTCAACGCCACGTTAAAGTAGTTTCCGTCCCCGTTTAATGCTGTCCACGGCTTCTCCACATTGGAGTCTCCGATATAAAGGTCTGCCTCCACGGTATAATGATCCTGATTCAGAAAAGGCTCGGCATCGACAATCCGTGTAACGTAATAGGAACTCTCAAGATTCAGGTATTTGTTGCGACTGTCACTGTCGTCAGTCTTCACCTTAACTGCATTTTGTGTCCAATTCATCACATCAGTCCCGTAGGTGCCATCGGAAATGCTGTTAAAATCTTCGCGGTAGAGAACCTTCTTTGAGGACACCAAGCCGTTATCCATGATAAACGACGTCTTGTCTGAGGTGATCGTCGTGCTACCGACCTTAACGTATGTCTCGACCGTGAACGTGATCTCGCCGATGTTCGTCGGAACACCGTTAAGACAAAGGGCAAAGAGACCTGCCGGATTTGCAACGCCGTGCTCACTCCCGATGGATTCGGCGGTGTATGCCTCGGTATAGCCGGATTCGGTTCCGAGCAAAGCGGTATAAACGACGTTGCTTTCCAGGTCTGTTCCCTCATACGTTACAACTTTGGTTTTTGCGTTGCCGTTTTCCAAATAATCGGCTTTGATTTTGTAGCCGAGTACGTCTCCCTTTAGACTCGGAACGACGGAGACGAAGCGAATGGTCTGCTTGTTTTCGGTTTCGGACGCCTTTGTTTGAATTCCGTGAAAGATCGGTGCAACAGGGTCGGTTGCGTCATTCTCCGCTGCTGCGGGCAGCATCAGCATGACCGCACCGGAGACGAGAAGCACCACCGTCAATAATACGGACAAGAATCTTTTCATAGCTATTCTCCTTTTTATTTTTCTGAAAGTACGTTTCACCACGTCATGCCGTCACTCAATCCACCCAATTTACGCTGGGAAGCGTCGATTTGCTGTCGTTATCCATTACAGTAAGCTCCCCACTGCATTGAATGACATCGGCAAATCCCAAGACGATCATTTCGGCTTTCGGTGCGAGGTATCGATTTCCGTTCATGGTGTTCTCCTTTCTGATAGTAGTATTTCAGGCTCTGCCGCGTCATCCGCGGTCTGCCGTCGCACTTTCGCCCGCACTTTATTCGCCTGACTCTGATAACATCCTCACCGGTAACTCGGTTACAGCTTGCGAATTTTTGTACCGCCTGACGAAAATCCGACGTTGCAATTCCACCGTATGAATGACTCGGCGTTGCCCCGATGCCCTTCGGAATTTCTATCGATCAATTCTTCCATTCGACGCTTGGCGGCGCACAATCGCTGTCATCCGTTTTCACGTCGAGCACCCCTCCGCCTTCCGGAACGGTAAAGCTGACCAGGGTGGGACAGTGGTCGGAAGCATTCAGAAGACTCGGGTCGGTTAAGATCATATAACTCTCCACGTTGAGCTGCGACAGCGAGAAAATATGGTCGATGGCACCTCCGTAGGTTCCCGTTGGACGCTGACCGACCTCATGCCACGTGTCGGAATCGCTTCTGACGTTCGTCATGCTGTAAGTGTCCTTGAAGCCGTTTTTCAGCATGTTGTATGCGCCGCCGATCGTGTTGGAGACCGTGCTGTTATAGTCGCCGCAGATCAGCGTCGGACAGTTGCCGTACTGCGAGCTCAATTTCTTCACCTCCGCAATGACCAGATTGCTTTCCAGGCTGTGGTCATACGTGTCGTGAGTCGCGTTTGAGGTTACCGTGCCGGCGGGTACGATCAGGCTGTAATGCAGATTTCCGACAAGATAGGTTTGACCGTCCGTTCTGCTTTTCAGCACTGCCCAGACCATTGTACGAAATTTGGTATCGCCGTCCGACGTTCCATCGTAATAATGATACTCCGTGCAGTTCACGTAGTCGGAGAAATTCAGCATTCCGCACGCTTCCACCGTATAAAGATCCTTGCGATAGAACACGGGATTCCAAATATCGCACGTTTCAACGCCCCAAGGTGCAGCCTCATCATAGAGGTCGCCGATGAGGGAAGCCAAGCCGTTCGGGGAATTGCGATAGGATGTATCGAATTCCTGCAGGCATACGAAATCCGGCTTCTCTGCGAGAATCAAGTCGGCGACTGCGTCGTCGCGCGTCCCTGCCGAAGAGGTTTTCGTACAGACGTTGAGGACGTTCATGCTTAAAATTCTGATGGTGCTCGTTGCGTTTTTCTCCGTCAATAACTGTTCCATTTGATAAGTTCCTCCGTAGGAAGCAGACTGCAATTGTTTTTCGACGGCAAGCATCATCGTTTCCCATGTGGAGGAGGTGCCGTCGAACGCAAAGGATATGCGATCCCCCTCCCGGGTAATGCGGTAAGCTCCACGCGCGATGTCTGCCATACCATCGCGTGACGTGTTTCCAACCACCAACTCGTACCTCGCGGCGGGGGAGCCATCCGTCACGACGGGCAAAATGTATCCGCTGAACTTCGCAATCAGATCGCGCAATTGCTCGCCCCTGTACGTGTCACGCTCCGACGTCACGATGACGTACTCGGCAATCGAAACGTCCCCCGCCGTCAGCTGTTTGATCAGGTAATCGCCGACGCGCGGTGTCTCGAAAATACCGGTGTCAAGATACAGCACGCCGTCCCGCTGCGTCAGGGCTCCCGTCAGCATTTTTCGTGCTCTGAGCAGGGCTTCCGAGTTTCTTCCCAGCAGGGCAATGCGTCTGCCGCTGCGAACGACCGCACTGTCATCCACACGTAGCGACACAGTGTATAGGTCATCGCTTATGCCGGGGATGCTTCCCAGGGTGATCACAAAGTCAAAAGCCTCGGTTTTTGCAAAATTTGCGGAACCGCACTTGGTAAATTCAACGGTGTCATCGGTCTTCTGTGCCAATTCTTTGCAGAGCTTGCTCGCCGTTTCGGACGAGGTAACGTCACCCGTTTCGAAAACGATGCAGCACAGAGCCTTGCCGTCCCGGGTCAAAGCAAGCAGTTCGTTTTGCGTTCCGGGATCGGACGGCGTCTCGGAGGTTCCCGGAGACGTCGTGCCGTCCCCCGGCTTCGTCTCCGTCGAGGTTTCTCCGGAAGGTTCCTCAGGGGCACTGCTACAGCCTGCGAATGCAAAGAACAACGTGAAACACACCAGCAATATGCACGGTAATGCAATGCCTTTCCTTTTTGCTTTTTTAATCATGTTTCCCACCGTCAGCAAAAGAAGCGTTCACGCTGTCAATGTTGCCTTGTAATCTCGCTTCAAGATTCTCCAAGGTACTGTAAAATCCGCCGGTCCGTGAACCGATCAGCAGCTCGCGGAAGACGGCAACCGGCGTTACCCACCATTCAAGGTAGTAGTTGTACAGACGGCAACAGTCAATCGATATGGAGCTGTTTATGATCTCAAACATCTCCCCATCCAACGGCGAATCGGAATACTGATACTTGTAACGCTTTTCCAGCTGCGGGAAAACCGTGCGGTAGCCCTCGGATGCCAGACATTCCAGCACATACGCAGCGCATTCCGTATCCTGCGTCCCGGTGGTAATTCCGAACAGCGAGCACGGGAAGCCGATGGTCGTGTAGTAACCGGTATCCGTACCCGCTTCTTTTTTGGGATACGGAACGTAGCCGTATTCGAAGTTCGCTTTGTCGTTCAGAGTTCTCATATAAGAGAAGCTCATCCCCATAAACAGTGCGCGTCCGCTTGTGAAAATTTCTCCGTTCGATCTCACTTCTTTATCCGCCCAGACCTCCGGTTTTGCAAACCATGATTTGAGCAGGGAGTAGAGCTCCTCCGCAGGACCGTCGGTATAATCCGTTGAAACCACGAGTTTACTGCCATCCTCAGAGGTTTCCAGCATTTTCAGACCGTACCCGTTATAGAAGCCGTCTACGAACACCATATATTCCGTGATGAACCCGAACGTATCCAGAGAGTCTTTGACACCCGGATCGCCGGCATCGACGGTTACGTCTTTGGTCATTTCAAACAGCTTTGTCAGCGTCCAGTCTCCGGTCTTTACAATCTCTCTCGGGTCCTGCAGCTCATATGCGTCCGCCAACTCCAGATTGACGGCGATGATCTGTGTTTCGAGCAGCGTGGTGGCAGCAAGGGTTCCGCTCATGAAATACAGAGCACCGTTGATGGTCGCGCTTTCCGCCAAATTACTATACCACCAAGGCTTTTCGATTTCAAGCATCCCCAAGCCGGATAGAACCTTCAGATATCCGTTGATTGCAAAGTTGGCAGTAACCATACTGTAACAGCCGATGATATCGATTGTATATCCGGAGCCCAACAGGTTGGTCACCTTTGCGAAGTAATCGCCGCACGTAGCGCTGTTGCCGGAGGTTTCGGTATTGAATTTCAGCGTTACATCAAGACGTGACTCCACGTTGGAATTGCGGCTGAACGTGGCTTGGTCCACAAAATTCTTGGAATCCTTTTGGGCTTCAAAATCGTCCTTCCCTTCCTGCCAGCCGAATATGATGACATCCCTTCCGCCGTAATTGAGATTTGACGGAATGGAATCCAGTACGTAGCCGTTTTCGTCTGTTTCAACAGCGGTGTCGGTAGTCGGTTCCAGTGCTGTGATTTCTCCGGAGGCCCCCGATGGTTGCGGATCACTTTTTTTCTGCAGGCAACCAACGGTAATAGCAACGTCAATGCGGCTAAAAACGCCGGAATTACCTTTTTCATCCTTCCCAGTCTCATTTCTTTTTCCTCCCTGGAATATATTTTATTTTCACGCAAGTTGCGAAAAAACACATAAAGAGCAGTGATGCCAGCGCCATATGACGACGGTCATATGGCGCTGGCATCACATTTACTAAATTCCTTCTCGCAGCGAAAAAAGCCTATCGCAAGGCACAGGTCTGTCTGTCTGTCTGTCTGTCTGTCTGTCTGTCTGTCTGTCAAGGCATTATACACGACCCGTGCTCTCCTATCAACAAAATTTCCGAAAACATTTCTGTATTTATTTTAGCACATTCAGAAAGATATATCAAGTACATTTTCGGACAAATTATTATGAATTCAGGTGCATTTTCAAGACATCCATAGACAGGCGAAAGTCGATCTGGCAAATCAGCCAAAAAACGAATGATCAATTTGGTTATTATTTCCCGCCTTGGAGACCAAATCGCTTTCTCCATTCAATTGGATTCATTCCGGTCGATTCCATGAACACTTTTCTAAAATGCCGCGGCTCGGAAAAGAAAAGAATATTCGATATTTTTTTGATTGGATAATTCGTAGAGGTAAGCAATCTTTTTGCATATTCCAACTTCTGTTCGGCTATATATCTTGCCGGTGTAACACCGAGATTCTTTTCAAACATTCGTAAAAGGGTTCGGTCACTGACATAAAACTGACAGCTGATGGTTGCCGTATTCAACGGCTTATAAATCAAATTGGCAGAGATATACCTCAAAACATCCTCAAAAGTTGCTTTTACCGTTTTCGGGTACGTGTTTTCGCAATAACAGTAGATTTTATAAAGAATCTCCATCAACAGTTGCATCAGTTGCAGATTCGCTTTTTCTGCCTTCTGAATATCATAGCCAATCAAAATTCGGTGAATTTCATCCATCTCATTTTCAATGTTGATTGGAGCAATATAAATCGGTTGATCCATCCCGAAAGCTGAAAGCAGCGATTCCACATACCGACCGGCAACATTAAACCATTTCTTTTCGTAAGGATTCTGACGGCTTGCACTCCAACGTTTCCCGTGAGCCGGGCAAAGCAGATAACAGTCTCCCGCCTTTACCGAATAGCATTTTCCCCGGCATTCAATTTTTCCCTCCCCCTTTATCACATACTCTAATACATAAAGGTGCGGAGCAACCGGATCTGACTGATTCGGCTTGCAAAAGTAATCCGGATCCGGATGTGTAATTCCTGCCATTACCGGCACAATCAAATCATCTAGCCTATGCGGAGAGCAATTTGAAAAAAGAAAATCTTCTTTCAAAGAATTGACACTCCCGTCTCTGCGGCGAAAAATATCAGAAAAGTCATCATTCTTCTCTTGCCGATTATTTTGCTCCATTTCCAAAGCCTCCCTAACAGTATACAAAGCCATTATACAGGATAAGAAAGTCATTGTCAAGCCCTTTTCAAAAAAAGATCGTCCGAAATTGCCCCCCCAATAGGATAAGCTGATTGAGGAAAGCCCAAAGAAATAACAGCATCAAAAGGCTGCTTGAAGTGCGCTTTTCAATCCATTCGCACGAACATTCGCTTGATTCGCAGAAAATTCGCTCCATTCGCTTTGCAAAAGCGAATTTTTGGAGCATATAAAGTGCAGCACAATCGTAGACGTGCAAGGATACTTGAGACAGAAAAAAGCAATGAAAAATCTTTGCAAAAAGGGGCAATTTTCTGACCCCAATTCCGACCCCAACTGCCATATTTTACGGCTTTTTCCGCCATGAAAAATTCACAAAATCGAGTCAAAAACGCAACTGTACAAACATATAGAACGGATATGACGGGTTGAAATCAACTTCTCGGAATTCAAATCTCTCCTTCTCCGCCAAAAAGAGAACCTGACCCGTAAGGGTTGGGTTCTCTTTTTGCCGGGGTTGGTCTGTTTGGTATCCGGTCAGGCGGGACACCCCGATTGACGGCGGAATTGCTTTGTTTGCACCCGTTTTTGATGGAGAGACTCCCCTCTCCCGCCTGAGTTCTGTTCGTAAATCTCTCCTTCTCCGCCAAGAAAAGCTCCCGAAATCGCAAGATTTCGGGGCTTTTTCTCGTTTTCTCTCCGCTTTTGGAAATTCAGGAAAAGCCATTGACCCCAACCGTGACCCCAATCGCTTTATACGCTGTGCGAGAGAGATTTTTGACACAAAATCGGCGCCTGTTACGGGAATCGTAACGGGCGCCGATGTGTCTAAGGTTCATTCCAGCAGATCGGAAACATCGCACTTCAAGGCTCTTGCAAGGCGCAGGACAATATCCGTCTGCGCTTTGTTCAGATCCTTGCTTTTTCGCTCATAGGCACGGATGGTATTTAGAGAAACACCGGATTCTTCCGCCAGTGCCTCCTGCGTCAATCCGCAAAGCTGACGGATGCGCTTGAGTTTGCTTGGACTGTCTGCAAAATGGAGATCCAGAACCGCATAGCTTTTCTGTATATCCGCTTCGTGGAGCGTTCCGTACAGTCCGAGCAGTTCCCTGTAGGGAATTGCATCCAGAATGCTCCGGAAGGTACGCCCGGAATACCACTGATAATGCACCAGCATCCAGCCGACCCAATAGACATCACTTCGGTCATAACACTCAATCCGGACGGCATTCGGGCTTGCTCCGGTGGTCTTTTCCATGACCTCCAGAAACAACTCCAACCCGCTTTTCCCTGCAAGATATTTCGGATTGCCTGCTTCAAACTGCCCGGCAATGCCGGATTGGATGACCTGCTCCAAAAATTCCGAGCCGTCAAGCCCGTATTCCAGCACCGCATCGTGAAGCATATTTCCGAATGCGCGGGATGCTCTACTCAGATAGGACGAACTGTAGGCGTGGGTCATCATGCTGCATATCCTCCCGTATGATATCCAATACAAAAATATCCTGCGTCAGCTGTCGGAGGTCTTTCTTTTGGCTTTGGTAAGCGGCTCTTGCGTTCTGATCCCGCTCTGCCCGCTGATAATAATATTTCCGATAATCCGCAATTTCATAGCCGACAAATTCAATCTGCCCGAAGGATCGCTCGGACAAGAGAACAATCTGCTCCCCCAGTGTACCGAGCTGCATTGCAAGATTCAGGTCGCGCAGGGAAATGGTATTGTTGACAAAATCCTCCGCAAACGAAAAGTAGGAATCATCCGCGCGATAGCCAATCATGACATCCACATTCTTCATATCCGGCAGAAAGCGGGACAGAATCAGCTGCCGTGCATTTCTGCCGATGGGAGAAGTAATATCAAACTTGCGGTTTGCAAGCAGAACGGCAAGCCAGTTGAGAATGTTGTAATGCCCACGGGTCAGGTGCATGACATCCAGATCTTCCGTATGCAGAATATACTGATTGGAATACCCGTCATTCTTGACGGGACAAGCCCATTCCTTTGCAAGCTCATTGCTCTCTGTACAGTAAAAGCCTTGCCCGTAGTCGTTATAGGGCTTGCCAACTCCGAATTTCGGGGTTTCAACAATTTGCTGGGAGCCATGGTAGACTGTAAGGTTTCGGTTCATATAGCACCTCCGAAAGTAATACCGTGGTATTAGTTAATATCATTATAATGCGAAACTACCGCATTGTCAATCGGTCATTTGGAAAAGACACAGAAAAGATACAAACAGAGAGAAAATTCGATGGCTACGGGAGCGGTGTTGGCTTTACACGCTCCCGTTTTGAATCTCTTTTTTCAATTCCCGCAAGCGGTGGGGAGGAAAATGGAAAGAATGGCAATCGCCACAATCAGGGCTGCAGCCGTACCGCTGCCGTAGAACTCCCGCGCGGAAGTCCAGACAAGCCGGAGCAAGCCGATGACGATCAAAAGAGCAAGCATTCGCACACCTCCTTTCTGATTTTTGAGTATAAAAAAACACCCTGCAATCCATTCGACTGCAGAGTGCTATTTGTGGAGCAGATTTCCTTTCATGAGTGTACCCTCAACTTTAATCTTTTATCTTCTCCTGTATATTCAATTGTAATGTCTATCCGCGCAGGGCTTTGATGTAATTCTCCATTCGTTCCGCGCTGTCCTGTCGCATTTTATCGGTTACGTGTCCATAAACATCCAGTGTAAAGGACGCGGAATGGTGCCCGAGGTTTTCTTGTACGGTCTTGACATCATCCCCGTTTTGCAGGGATGCAACGGCAAAGCTGTGGCGCAGATCGTGAAACCGCAGATCCGGCAGTCCGATGCGCTCAGCAATGCTTTTGAAGTGTCTCCGCACTGCCGATTGTGAGATGGGAGCACCTCTGTCACCGGTGAAAACCAACCCCGGTATTGGTTCAGCCCAATCCCGTCCGGCAGCCATCCGATATAGAAGATGCTGTTTCTGTTCTTCCCGTAAAGCCTGCAAAACGGTTTCCGCCACCTGAATCTGCCGCGTTTTATTGTTTTTCAGGGAGGTCAGGTAATTCGTTCCGCCGCTTTTCTTTTCGTGCTGAAGCTGTTGCGTGACGGTGATGATCCCCGTTCGGAAATCAATATTCTCCCATTTCAAGCCGAGAATTTCGCCAAAGCGCAACCCGGTGAACAAATCCACGACAAACAAATTTTCGTATCAATCGATTTATTGAATATGCTATAAAAAATAACTTATCTTAAAGCCTGATAATTTTCGATTTTACAAGGCATCAAAGCAAAACTCAGTATCTGCTACAAAGTCAGAATACACAACAGAAGCGGCTGACGAATGCCCGCCGCTCCTCTTTTCGATTCGCTTTGTTTTTTACCTGCAACGCTCCGGTCGACATCCGCTCAGGGGTCGTTGCATTCGGTCTCCCCGTTCTGCTTGCGTAGCGATTCCCGATATTCGGTGCAGGTCATGCCTGTCCCTTTTTTGAACTGCTTGGCAAAATACGCGGGGTCGCTGTAGCGCAGGGAAAGCGCAATGTTCTTGATGTTCATATTCGTCATACTGAGCAGGCGTTTGGATTCTTCAATTCTGCAATCGTTCAGATACTTGGTAAAGGTTGTTCGCATTTCTTTCGATATGAAATGGGACAGATGGGAAGCACTCATATCCAGTTCCCTTGCCGCGTCCGCGATTCCCACATTCCGATAAAGGTTGTCCCGCACATATCGAATCAGTTCCCCCGACACCGACCGCTCACTCCGCCTGATATAGTTGTCGCTGTAAATTTTCTGCGCGCAGATTTCCAGAAAATAAACGTACGCAGAAAAAGTTTCATAGTCCATACAGGGCATCCGCCCCCACGCATGGCGGAAATCCTCTGCGGAATAGCGGATGTCTGTAATTCGAAACCGTGCGGAAAACTCCCGCGCCGCATCCTCACTCATGCCGTTCTCCGCCAATGTCCGTTTGCGCACCTGACCAATCATCAAAAAGCACTCCACGTGCTCCCCCGCGAGAATCGGGATGACTGCCTCCAAAAATCCCATATGACATTCGTAAATCTGTGTTTTCCCGGTCTCCCGCGCCTGCAAAAAGGCTTTTCGGTCACAGGAAACGCATTTTTTCATGAAACCGCCGGAACACAGTTTCGCTTTTTCGCAAAACGTCAGATTCTCGAATTCGGACGCCCAATGCGGATAGTCCGAGATGATGGACATGTCATCATCGGTATCGTAGATGCCAATCCGAATACCGGAAATGCGAAAAAAGTTTTCCAACATCAGTTTAATCTGCGGGCGGACTATAAATTTTTCCAAAATGATACCTCCGCTGTTTTTTTGAAAAAATGTGAGATGCGCAGTGATATTGACCAAGGTCTCAAAAGGCGTCTCCGCCATCGAAGATTCCCCTTATATCAATGATCTTACCTTAATTATACCATCCGTTCTGTCCTGTTGACAACGGATAATCCTGCAATCTCTTGTATTATTCTGCTGAATATCGCAGAATTATATGATAAAAAAGCGTTTGCGGAACAGGCAGAAAAAAGCAGAATCCTACTAAAGAAAGCAACGAAGTCCATTGACTTCCGCCGCAATACAGGCTACAATAAAGGTATCATTTTGCATGGAGGGCATTTATGTACATCGGAGCCGCGTACTATCCGGAACTTTGGGCGCCGGAGGAAATTGAACGGGACATTTCGCGCTGTCGGGAATACGGCATCAACCTATTGCGTGTGGGAGAATTCGCGTGGGGAAAACTGGAACCGCGCGAGGGGCAATTTGATTTTAATTGGTTGGAAGACGTTGTCAACCGCCTGTGGCAAGCGGGCATCTCAATTCTGCTCTGCACGCCGACTTCCACGCCGCCGCGTTGGATGTTCGCAAAATATCCCGAAATCACCCGCATGGATTCCGACGGGTCGCGCGAGGTCGTCTCCTCCCGCAACCACGTCTGCCGGACCTCTCCCCTGATGCGGGAAAAGAACCGCGCCATCGTCGGGGCGTTGGCAGGGCGGTTCGGACAGCATCCCGCAGTGGTGGGATGGCAGGTCGACAACGAACTGTTTCCCTACCGGAGTGGCTGTTTTTGCCCGCAATGCCGCGCGTCGTTCCGCGATTTCCTGCGGGAACGATTCGGCACAATCGACGCACTCAACCGCCATTGGGGCATGACCCGTTGGTCGCTTTCCTATGCGTCTTTCGACGAAATCGAACCGCCGCGCCCCTCGGAATGGCGGCATCCCTCCCTGCGCACCGCGTGGCGGACCTTTCAGTGCCGTCAGATTGAGACGTTCGCGCGGGAACAGGCGGATATCCTGCACCGTCTTGCTCCCCAACCTGTTGGAACCGATATGATGCCGAACAACGTGCTGTCCTACTACCGCATGAACGCGCCGATGGACATGGTGCAGTTCAACCACTACAACCCTGCCTCGGCGCTTCCCGACGTGACCTTTTCGTATGATTTTCTCCGCCCCATCAAATCCGCACCGTTCTGGGTGACCGAGACACAGGTCGGTTGGAACGGCAGTGAGTTTGCGGAAAACGGCGCGCGCCCCGTGGGAAACTGCTATGCCAACACGATGCTCCCCTTTCTCATGGGTGCGGAAGCCAATCTTTTCTGGCTCTTCCGCGCTCATCCGAACGGGCATGAGTTGGCGCACGGTGCGCTGTTCTCTGCCTGCGGCAGACCCTACCGCGTGAGCGAGGAGGTCCGCCGTGCGGCGTGTGACCTGAAAAAGTGCGGGGCATTTCTCTCGCAAAGCCGCGTCCGCTCGGAGATTGCGATTCACTATTCCACCGTTGCGGCAAACAACTTCGATTCCGCGCCGCTCCTCAAGGGCTTTTCCTATCGGAGCACCCTGCGGGATTGCTTCCACCGTGCGCTCCGTCACCGCAACGTCGACCTCATCGACACACCGCACGCCCCCGACGGCTACCGCGTGATTTTCTCCCCGTTCCTCACGACGCTTGACCGCGACCTGCTCGACCGCATGACCGCATGGGTAACGGCGGGGGGAACATGGATTGCGGGACCGATGGTTGACATTCTCACCTCCGACACGGTTCGTCCGACCGCCGCGCCGATGTTCTCTCTGGAACCGCTTTGCGGCGCGCGCATCCGCTATCAGTCCCCGCTCGACAATCCGACAATCACGGCAACATGGGCGGACGGCTCCCCTTGCGGCGTTTCTCTGACCTACGACGCATTGGAACCGATTGACTGCGAAGTGCTTGCGACCTATTCCGGCGGAGAATTTGCGGGCATGGCGGCAATCACGCGGCGGCAGGTCGGCGCGGGGCAGATTATCCTGCTCGGGAGCCTGCCCGACGCGGAGGGCGTGCGCAGACTTTGCGGGCTTCCGTCAATCCTTGCCGCGAGCGAAAACATCTGCGTCTCGGCGCGGGAGGGCGCGGTTTGCGGCATTACGGTAGCCGAACTGGAAAACCGCGCGGGCGAGATTACGCTCCCCCGCCCCTACCGTGACCTTCTCACCGACCGCGTTTTGGTTGGCACGGTAACCGTCGCGCCTTACGGGGTATTGGTACTGATTGAAGAATAAAACCTCGGCAGGGCGCTTCCGAAAGAAGCGCCCTGCAAAATAATATCCGACCGTGCGGTCCCTCAGTCTATCACGATTTCACCGACGGTTCCGTCGAACAGCCCGCCAAGCACATAGCAAGGCTTGCCCGACGGAAGCGACAACGTCAGATTCCGATGCTCATGCCCCGCAAAAACCGCCCGAATCTGCGGTTCTTCGTCGAGATAACGCGTCAGGCGGCGGGTCATGGCAATCGTCTCCTCATCCGCCTCCAGACCCGCATGCTCGGGTGTATGGTTCAACTCGGGCGAGGTCAGCGGCACATGGCAAAAGACCACACAGGGGTATCCGCGCGCAACCTCCCGCCGCAACTTTTCCAACTGCCCCGGGTACCAGACGTACAACCCGTTCTCCATGGTAATCAGGTTGACCCCGCCCACCACGCGACTGTCAAAGGTCATATCCCCACGAAACGCCGCCTGCACCTTATCGTAAAAGGCGGCGCGGTTGGCAAAGCGGTCTGTCTGCCCCACGCGCGGTGTGAATTCATGGTTGCCCGCGCAGAACAGATACTCGTAGGGCGCGAGAATTTCCTGCGCCACAGCGAGATTGCCGTGCGTCACGAAGTCCAGCACGTCACCCGTGATGACGGTCGCGTCAAACTGCCGCCCGTATGCCATCGCTTCGCGGAGCAGGTCGGGCAGTTTTGTTTCGTCGTCCGCATTCGCCTCGCCCTGAAAGACCGCCCGCCGTCCGCGCGCGTGGCGTTTCATCGAATCTCCGTCCGCGTCATCCGCCAAGGACAGGTGGATGTCGGTCAGGTGCAGGACCCGCACGGGGTTCTGCAGTCCGAGGTGCAGTTCCGTTTTCTGTGTATTCAGCATGATGCTTCCTCCGCCATTTCAATCAGATAGTGTCCGACATCCGCCATGTAGCGCGCTCCGATTGGGACAAAGTCATCGGGTGCGCCGCGCATGAACTCGGTCGTCGTTTCATAGGTGAAGTCCCCCGTGTAGTCAATTTCCGCGAGCGCCCGCATGATTTCGCCCCACCTGAGCCGTCCCTCAAACGGGATGTTATGCAGGTCGCGGCGGTAGTCGTTGTCATGCACATGGAGCGCCGCGAGACGGTCATGCCCGAGGATGCGGATAACGTCCTGCACCTCGTCGCGCTGTTCGGCGGGAAGCCCGATGTGACCGAGGTCCAGGCAGGCTTTCATGCAGTCGCTGTCGAGCGTGTCGATATAGCGCACGAACTCCGCCGCCTGCGAGCAGGTGTCATGCACGATGACCTTGTGCCTGCCGTCCTCCGCCCACATATTTTCGATGCCCATCACGATACCGCAGTCGCGGCAGACGGGAATCAGCGAGCGGTAAAACTCCATATTCCGCGCAAAAATTTCTTCCTCATGCCCGCGGTACGGAAAGTGGTGGAGCGGGTGCATGACCACGACTTTTGCGCCGAGCAGCGCCGAAACTTCCACCGAGCGGCACAGGCGCGGATAGACGACGTCGCGGTAGGAGGTTTCGTCCGCCCAGAGTTGATAGGCAAAGGTGAACGGCGCGTGGGTCTGGTTGATTGGGATTCCGACCGCCTCGGCGGTCCTGCGGATTTCCTCCGCCTTTGCGCGGTAATCGAGACCGCAAAGCGGCGACGTATCGCGCACCATTTCGGTCAGCGCATAGTCCACCGCATCGAACCCCGCGTTTTTGTAGATTTCCGCGCCTTTCGCGAACGGAAACCGATAGAACAGATTTTCAACGTTCACAGACAACTTCATTTGAAAATGCCTCCATGAAAAAAGATGCGGCGGAGCGCCGAAGCGCTCCGCCGCGGTTGGTCAGAACAAATACGCAGGAACCGATGCCGTCAGGTGTTCGGGAACAGGTCCTCAAAATCGATGCTTTTGATTTTTTGAACCGAATTGTCCTTGTGCGTCGAAAGTGTCAGAATATCCGCGCAGGACAGTTCAAACACAACGCAGGTTGCGGAAAGATACTGTTTTTTCATGCTCCTATCCTCCTTATTGCGCGGCGGGTGCGGAAATCGAAACCGCATAAACCGCATTGTAATAGGTACCGGTCGCATCGGTCACCGAAGCGTAAAGGTCAAAGGAAACATCCGTATAGTCCGCGGAGATTTTGCCGATGTCGAGCACAATCCAGACATACCCCTCCGCAGGAGTTGCGGGTGTGGTCGTGCCGTCTATCGTTTCCAACAGGGATTTGTAGCAGACCGTAATCTCTTCTTTCCGGAGCGCGGAAATTTTAGTGTTTCCCACTGCGTCGGTGTAGGAGGCAACCAGACGGAATTCCGCCTTGTCCCAGTCGGAGCCTTTGATTTCCGCCGCAATGCGCACACCGTACTTGCCGTCGTTTATCGCGGTGGTCGTCTGGTAGTAGATGCCTTTCACGGCTTCGGCATTTTCCGTTCCCTCGGTCTTCATCGGCATTTTCCATTTGCCTGCGATGTCACCAAAAGCGGTATCGGCGGTATAAGGCGCATTTTTCAGCCATTCGGTGACGGCGCCCGAGAACTGCACGTTCATCATGTTGTTGAAAACGGCATCCCCCTGCTTGCGGTCACCGAGGACCCAGGAATCGGTTTCAAACATCCGGAATGCGCCGAGCAGTTCCGCCTCGGTATCAATCCAGACCGCTTTGGTCATGTCAGCGGCATCAATCCACGAGAGGTCCGCCATAAGGAAATCGGCATTTGCGTAAGCCTTTGCGTTCTTCAGAACGGGATAACTTCCCTCGCGGGCTTCCCAAACCGTCGCGTCAAAGTCTGCGGGCAGTTTGCCGTTCTCCGTGAGTCCAGTTGTTTCGGTCGCACCCGTTTTCAGAAGCGCTTTGTAGGTGCCGTAGCAGTTCGTAAAGGTAGCGGTAGGATTGCCGGAGACAAGTCCCATTTTCAGAGAGCCGCTCGAGCGGCAGGAGGCAACACCCGTGTTCAGGCAATTCTCAAAGGTCGGATTTGCACCGTTCGACTGCTGATAACCGAGGAATGCCGCCTTTGCGTCACCGCCGCCGCTGACGACCATGCCGTCGAACTGACAGTTCGTAAATTTGTTTGCATTCTTGCCGGGCGTGGAATACAGCGCGCCAAGGAATCCGCCGACACGCTGATACCCTTTCAGAGTAGAAGAAACGTAGCAGTTTTCCATCACGATAGCGGCTTTACTTGCCGTCCAACGTGCCGCGCCGAGAATACCACCCACTCCGTGCGTGCCGTTTGCATCCGCAACGCCTGCGGTGGCGCCGCTGATCGTTCCGGTTACGATGCAACTTTTGAAAGTCGCAACCCCTTCGCTGATTCCGACGATGCCGCCGAACGTCTCCATCTTCGTCGTGCTGTCCTTGCATCCGATTGTTCCGGTAAACACACAGTTTTCAAACAGATTTCCGATTCCGTCGGTGGAATTAAAGGAGGTTCCGAACAATCCGCCCACACAGGTCCATCCCCATGCAGTCGTTGCGGTCATGGTAATCTTTGCATCCGAGGTCAGATTGCGGAATGTTGCGGCAACGCCCGCCGTGCCGACGAACGAACCCGTTCTGCCGTAGCCCGACTCGATAACCGCATTTTTCAACGTCAGATTCGCCATCAGCGGTCCGCGATAGAGGCCGAACAGACCCACGCACGTCTGCGAAGTCGAACCGTCTTTCACGGTCAGATTGGAAATGACCGCATTGCTCCCGTCCGCCTTTTTCCCGACAAACGAACCCGCAAAAGCGTAAGTTGCGCTGTACGTCGTCCCGTTTTTGCCAATCAGCGTCCAAAGATTCCCGCCGAGATCAACATCAGCAGTCAGGTACACCGTGACGTTTGCAAAGCTGTCGCCCTTGTAGGCGTTGACCAACTTTGCTAAGCCCGCCAACTGCTCGGCAGTGCTGATTTCATAGGTCTTGGCTTCCTCCGCAGTGTAGCCGGTGACCTTGTACTTCTTGCCGTCGATTTCCGCACCGCTGTCGGCGGTGTCGCACCACGACACGTCGTAGGAGGTTCCGTCCCACGCACTTGATGCCGTTTCGTCCTCGGCAGTTGCGAGGATTGCAAACGCGGGAACCGTGCAAACAAGCATTGCAAGAATCAAAAGAACAGATAAAAACCGTTTCATGTTCAAGCCTTTCCGCCGCTTTTCGCGGCTCTTTTAAGATTTTTTGGTCAAACCGTGGTTGCGCAGTTCAAAGACCGTGTTCTCACCTCCTGCAAGGTAGATTCCGTTCATGCCGATGTTGTCCACAATCCATTTGTTGTGTTTGGCATCGCGCTCGTCACGCGTCCGACAGGCGGCAGGATCGGTACTCCCGTTGACCAACGTGCAGGGGTAATTGTACTTCCACGTTCCTGCGGGCCAGAGCGCCGCAGTTGCGCCGATGTTTTCATACAGGCTGTCGCCGTGTCCAACCCCCTCAATGCCGTGGTGCGACACCTGCACAATGTCCGATTTGAGCATTTCGACGCTGTAGAGTTTATCGATGACCGCAGTTTCACAGGGGTAGCAGTCACCGAGAATCATCAGGCGCGTGCCGTCCTCTGTCTCAATCTGAAAGACCAGACTGGTGTCGTTGAATTTCAGATTCTTCGGCAGATTCGGCTCCAGAAGTTCCATGTTGAAGAGCATCCGAACCGTCAGGTCGCCGATTTTATAGACCTGACCCGCGTGTGCCATGACGGTCGGTGTTGCCGCATAATAGTTCAACGCCGCCTGCGTTACCGCCGTGCGTTGGTCGCCCGCATCCGGAAGAATCGTCGACACAGGGAAATTATAAATCAACTGCCCCACGGGGACGGTTTTTCCGTACTTCGCCGCGAACTTAAGGAACGCGCCCACATGGTCGATGTCCGCATGGGTGAAAATCCATGCCGCGACCTGCGGCTCCTGCCCCCCGGAAGTCTGCGACTTCATCGTGTTGTAAATGCGGTCCGCGTCCTCAAACCCTCTCTTGGTCGGGTCATTCCGGTATTCCTCGGACTCCATGTAAATGCCCAGCCGTTCGCTGTTCCCGTCGTCCGCAACACCGTATCCGCCGTCAATCAGCAGAAACCGCCCGTCCCGCAGGCGAATGACGTAACCCATTCCGCCCGAATCACGGGACAGTTTTCTCTTGTCATCGGCAGATAAACTTCCCCCGATTGCTTTCTCGCAAAGCACATTCACAATCTCGGGGTCGTTGCTGTAAAGTCCGAGTTGCGTCAGGAGCGGCACATCGTAAATCGGTGTGTAGGTTTCCTCGATGGCGGGAAGTTGCCTCTCCTGTTTGTAGGGGTCGACAAACAGGCAGAGGCGCCCGCTTCCCGCAAAGCGGCTGACCTGCACGGAGCAGGACCCGTTGATGTAGGTTCTGTGACGGTTGCCCTCCTGCGTGTTCTCCTGCCGCAGGGTGTAGCCCGACGCCGCAAGTTTCCCGCAGTAAGCCTCAAACGCCTCCTCGCTCCTGTCGCTGAAGCAAATCTGGAGACTGCCGCCGCTCTCCTCAATGACGTCAAGTTCCTGCCCCTCGGCAATCGGCAGTCGCGCCTTTGCCATGGTGGAGGAGGAATAGTAGGAACCGGCAAACTCCGCCGCAAGGGTCAGATTTTTATCCTCCATGCGTGAAATTGCCAAACGGAGTTCCGTCACCGCCTTGGTAATCGAAGCCGCTTCCAGTGAGGAAATGACCAGTTTGTTTCCGATGACCCGCACGGTACAGACCGAATAGTCGGTCAGTTCGTCGTATCCTTTCCGGCTCTCGTCGCAATCCACGCGCCCGAGCAGAATCTCCGCCCGCGTACTGTCGGTCGGCTTTCCCGCCGCACGCCTCTCGGGTTCAACGTTCTCCAACCCCGACGCCTTGCCGATGGCTTCCGCCAGACGCTCCGCCTCGGAAGAACAGGAAAACTCCGAATACACCACGGGAATCGCTTTCCCGTCCCGCAAAAGGGAATATCCCCCGCTCGGCGCGTCGTCGGTATGCTGTCCGGCATTCCGCTCGGTCGTCCGTTCCGCATCCCCCGTCACTGCGCCGTTTCCGCTCCCCGCGCAGGACGCGAGAAGCAGGAGCGCCGCAAGACAGGCAAGGACCGCCCGTTTCAGTCTGCGCGTCATGATGCGCTCTTTGCCGCAAAGTGCGGGTCCTTATCGAATTCTTCCAGTCTCCGGTTCCAGTAATCCTTGTACCGGTCATAGCGTTTTGCCAAGTCAGCCTCGCCGTTATAGCATCCCGCTCTCCAAAGTCTGTCGTGCGGCGCTTTTCCGCCCTGGTCGTCCCGCAGATAGGAAGCATAGATGGAAGCAAAATCCCACTTTGCGCCGTCAAGGACAAGGTCCAGAACCTTTCCCGACTTCTCGTTGTCCAGATATTGCGATTTCACCAAGGTATTCACATAATAAGGACGGATTTCTTCATAACTGTTTGCCGACAGCAACTCCAGAACCGCACCGATTGCCTCAAAATTCTTGTCGCCTTTCATCACGGAGATGACGTTATGGCTGTCCTGCACACCGGTGTAGTAGGATTTCTGGTTGGTGTCATATTTCGGAAGCGGCAAAAGACCGTATTCATCCGCCAGTTCCGCATCCCTGCGCTTCTGAGCGTCATTCACGCATTCCACCATGAACAGCGTCTCGCCCTCGTCAAACAGGTTATATTCGCCCGTCGCGGTGCCGGTGGTATCCAGTTTTGCGCTCTTGGCAGAATTGTTGTACAAGCCGTGAATCATCTTTGCCGCGTTCTGCATCTTCGTCCAGCCGGTCCCCGCAACCAGACTGTGTTTGTTGTTATCGGGGTCGGTGGTAACCAGTTGCATATCAAACGCCTGAATCATACCGTCAAACGCCTGCGAATACCAGTGCGAATAAAGGGCGTAAAGCGACGGATTCCCGTCCGGACTCACGTTGGCTTTCTCGACGTAGGTTTTCAGCAGTTCCCACGTCCAGTCACCGTTCAGAACGGTATCGAAAAGATTTTCCGCGCTCCAGTCCTCTCCCTGCGCTTCGCATTGGTTGATGTTGAAGTACATACAGAACATACACATGTAGACCGAGAGGTTCATATCTCCCACTACGGTATACAAATTGTCATTCACGGTTCCCGCGGAGATGAAATTCCGGTTCCAGTAGGATTTCGCAAGGTTCAGGTTCGGCACGTCATAAAGGTTGACAACGCAATCCAGCAGGTTCGACTGCACCGACTCATACGCCTTATTGCTGACAATGTCATAGGAATTCCCCATCGTTGCCGCATTCGTAACCAGTTGGTTGAAGTCTGCGCCGTCCCCCACTTCGGCGTGGGTGAAGTCGAAGTTGACGTTCAGTCGTTTCATGATTGCATCGTTCCGATAATAGACCTTCTGGTCAATGACCGACGCTTTCTTTTCGTCCAACAGGTCATTGCTGCCCCACTCCTGCCATCTGGTTTCGCTCCGTCTGGTCAGGATGCGGATGGTCTTGCCCTTGAAGTCCAAATCGCCCGGCAGGTCGGGGACCGTGTTCGGGTCCACGGTTTCCGCGTTGTCGGTCGGCGCCTCGGTCTTTTCCCCGTCCGTTGAAGGCGTGTCAGGCGTCTTTCCGGACGAACAGGATGCGAGCGGAATTGCAAGCATCAAAAGTCCAAGCAAGAGAGAAAGCCATTTTTTCGGTTTCATGATACTCCTCCTTTTCTTTTTCGGGAGCGACAGTTTCCCCTCTCCCGATTCACTCTCATTTTAGCACATCAAAAGCAGGGAAATCAATGGACTGTTCTGCTTTCTCTTGTATTATTCTGCTTGCAGGCAAAGAAAGGACTTGGAGGTTGGAGAAAGGACTATGAGATTGCAGGGGGGCATCTCGAAAGAGGGCTCACCGTAAGTTTCAAAACCCCGTCTTTCATAATCTTTTCCAATGTTATATAACGAAACATCATTTCATTCCCCGCCACCACAACAGAAGCGGCGGACTTTTGTCCGCCGCTTCCCTTTTTATTTCGCTTATTTTTTACCCCGCAACGCTCCAGACGACATCCGCGTCTCCGCCCCCAGTTGTTCCCGTCGAGATGCCTGCGTTCGTTTTCCCGAGGCAGATGACCAATGCGTTCATTGCCGTGGGGGCTTTGACGGTTACAATACCGCTCACGGTCAGGTAACTTCCCGCGCTCAGGGATACGGTTTTACTCGTCCCGACCCCTGTCAGCGACGGAGCGCAGTTCGTGGACTCTTTGCTCATGCCGCCCGCAAGTCCGATTGCCGCGACGTAGCCGCCCTCATAGGTGTAACCCGCTTCGGTGTCGATGGACGAATCCGCGCGTCCCGTGGAGATGATGACCGATCTGCCGCCCGAGAACAGGATGCCGCCATAGGAATCGCGGCTGTTGGAATCCACACCGTCCCCGCCTGCCAGCACATAGAGCGTGCCGCCCGAGATAACGATGCTCGTTCCGTTCACGCCGTCATCCGAGGAGATAACCGAAATGTCGCCGCCCGCGAGCGTGACAACCGTTCCCTCGATACCCTCATAACTTTTCAGGACGTTGACCGTTCCGCCCGAGATTGTCACCTCTCCGTCCGCGTGGATTGCGTCGTCGCAGGAGGCGAGTGTCAGGGCGCCGCCCGTTACCGTCACGTTCCCCGTTGCCGCCGCGCCGTTTTCAAGCGTGCTGTCGTTGTTTGCGTGGATGCAGTCGTCGTAGGACTCCACCGTCACGGTCCCCGCCGCAATGGTGATGGCATTCGCCGCTTTCAGCCCCTTGGTGGAATGGTCGCCCTTGTCGGTATTCCCATCGTTCATGCCTCCCATGCCTCCCATGCCTCCCATGCCGCCCATGCCGCCTTGTCCGCCGGCTTGCGCGGTGCCGTAGTTGGCCCAATCCATCCGCACGCTGTCGCTCCTGAACGTGATTGCAACGGTATCGTAATTGTCGTTGACCGTAATATCCTTTTTCACCGCATAGTAACTGTCGCTCTGCCCCTGCGTCTGGTCGGACGTATAGACGTACAGGTCGAATTTCTCATATCCGCCCGGCTTTGTCACCGTATAATAGCAATAGCGGCTATTGCCCGCGGACTTGGCGCTCTCCGCATTGCACCACACGCCGCCATTGTCGTCATAGAAATAAAGCGAATAGCGATAATTGCTTGTGGCGGTGCGCAGGTAAAGGGTACTTTCATCGACGGTGTTGACCTCCTCCGAATACTTTGAATACTTGTCGGTAAAGACCGTCAGGCTCACAGTGGCGGAGGATTCGTCCACCGTGACGTCATACGCCGCGTCGATTCCGTCGCAGGCGGCGTAGATGCGGACATCCCCGCCCGTGATGGCAACGGTCCCGCGCTGTTTGCCTTTCGACGAAAGGTCGCTGTTTGTGGTCTTGATGCCGTCCCCTGTCCGCGCAATCAGAATCAGGGTCCCCGATTCGATTGTCACGCTGTCATTGCCTTTCAGCGCGTTGTCCTCGCACTCCACCTGTAGATAGAGATTCTTGACTTTCAGGTCATCCTTGGTATGGATGCCGTTATTCGCAACCGAACTGACGTACAGGTTCCCTTTGCCCTGCAAACTGAGGTCACAGTCGCTCCGGATTGCCGCGCTGATTGCGTCCTCGTCCGTGACCTCCGCGCGCAGGTCGCAGAGATAGTTGTCGGTCCCCTTTTTCGCCGAAACCGTCACCTCATCCGCGCCGCTTACCGTCAGCGGGCATTCGTCGGCGGAGTTCACGGTCAGCCCCTGCAATTCCAGTTCGAGTTTGCAATTCTCATTTCCCTCCACCACGATGTTTCCGTAAAAGACGCCCGAGAGGCTGTAGACGCTGTCCTCGGTCATGCCGGAGAGGGTCAGTGTGTTCCCCTCGACCTTTGCGCAGCCTGCGGTCCCCGACTCGCATTTGACCGTCACCGTTGCGCTTTCGCCGCAATCATCGCACCGATAGGTGTAGTTGTCCCCGTCCTGCGACACGAAAGCGTAGTTGTGCGCGGTGGTATCAACGGGGACGGTTGTCACGGTACTGTCATCGGTGATGGTTCTGCCGTTGTTCGCGCTGTCGGAGCCGCTTGCTCCGTTCGTTCCGTTTGCACCGTCTCCTCCGTTCCCCGACTGCGCACAGCCTCCAAGCAATGCGGCGGAGAGCAACAGGCTCGGCAGAATGCTCCAAAATTGATTCTTTTTCATGATTGTTTCTCCTTTCGGAAACGGAAGTTTCTAAAGGTATAAAATATCACCCTTATAGTGCATAAAATTCCTTGAACGCTTTTTCTTTGACCATGTAGGCGCAAAGAAAACGCTTTGCAAAAAGAAACGCCGAATTAGGAGTTTCGCGCTCTGCGGAGCGCGACAAGGGCTCCGCGCCCTGCCCCGCGCCACCTCCCCAAAAAGGCGGGCAAAACCTTTCAACGCAACGGAAATGGAGCGTGTAATTTTAAGATTACAAATCTCTTTCGTTTTCCTCTGCGCGGGCGAGGAGGATTTCCAGATTGCCGTTCCGCACGCGCAGGTCATCCAGAAACTGTTTCTCGCTGACCGTCGGTTTCAGCGTGACCCGATAGGTCAACTTATAAAGGCTCCCCATGTTGGCAGTTTTCGCGGCGGTCAGTTCGGTGCGCTCGGCATAGGTACCGAACACGTCGTCAAATGCGCCCGTGTAGTCCAAGTCCTCGGGGACCGTTATCTTTAAGGTCCGTGTGCGGTCGCGGTCCCGCCCTCTTTCACCAACGGCGGTCAACACCGTCAGCAGTCCGCCCATCAGAACACTGAAAAGCAGAGCGTAAGCGAAATATCCGACCCCGACAATCAGCCCCGAACACATCGCCATGAAGATGACCGAAATTTCCTTTGCGTTCCCGGGCGCCGAGCGGAAGCGGACCAGCGAGAACGCGCCCGCCACCGCCACGCCGATACCGACGTTTCCGTTGACCATCATGATGACCACGCAGACCGCCGCCGGCAACAGGGTCAGGGACAGCCGCATACTCCGGCTTCCGCGCCCCCGAAACGAGAACGCTGCAAGGTAAATTCCGCCGCAGACCAACGCGACGAGAATGCAGAGCAGAAAGAGTCCGACGGACAGTGTGGGTTGCGTTTCGTCCGCGAAAACGCTGTTGAAGATGTCAGGCATAGTGTTGTCCTCCTGTGAGAAGTCCGGATTCCTGCCGTTGCAGGTAAGCCGTCCCGTATTTGGAAAGGGATGTTTGGCGGATTCCCGCCGCCGAGAGCGCGTGCGTCAGCCAGAGGGGCATTGCGTCCGTGACCTTGACCTCCATCAGCACGCGCCCCTGCGGGAGGACGGGCGTACCGTAAATCCCCCCGCCGAGGGTCAGGTCATCCCATCGCGCCAACACGTCGGTATCGAACGTCATGCGGAAATCGGGATTGTTCGTGCCGAAGAATGCCTCCCTTGCGTAGGAGAGCCAGACCATCGGTTTTGCGGTCGGATTGACGGTCAGGAAATAGGCAAGTTCGCGCTCGATTTGCGTGTGCGGGTCAGGGGCACGGAAGAATTCCCGCGCGCCGTCCCGCGTCATGGTCACCCGCCGCTTGTAAACCACCGATTGATACTTCTTTTTCAGTTCCGCAAACACCACGCCGTCCGCACCAACGGGTCCGTAACTCCGCAACCGAAGTTTTTCCTTATATATCGGTTTCTCCAGTGAGCGGCGGATGATGCGGAAATCGGGCGTGTCGAAATAGAGGTTGCAAATGCGGCTTTTGCCGTAGGCGTCGGGGACCATGCGCCCGCGCATTGCCTCCCGCACGGCGGCGTACTGCTCTGCGTCAAGCAGATATTTCAGTTCGTACCGTTTGAAGCAGGTTCTGATTTCCATTGCCCGTCTCCCCCTCTCTTTTCCGATTTTTCGGCGTTGCACCGGCTCAGAATCGCCCACGGCAGGCAGAATGCAAACAGGAATACCCAGACCGTTGCGAATGCCGGATGCGCACCGTTTCCCGCCCCGCCGATAACACCGTACCCATGCAACAGCGTCAGCGTCAGCATTCCGACCGCCACAAACAAGAACACGTTTTTTGTAGTACGCTTCATAAAAAATCCCCTCCCTTGCTTTCTGTGCCTCTATCTTACCACACCTCCCTAAAGTCTCCCTAAAGGAGAAACTATTTTTGAAAAAAACTTGGAACGGAGGCGGTATTGCGGTAACGTGCCACCACCGCATTCGCCATGCGGACGGAGAATCTTGGGTGTCGAGATTCCGCCGGCAGGCGTTTGCTCTGAAATGACACCCGTTGAGGCTTTGCAAGCGCTCACCCTTGCGTGAGTGCCGAGATTCCGCCTGCCGGCGCCCCTGCGGGGTTCGACTCCGCGGCGATGTTTGATTTTATCGCTTGACTCTAAGCGGTGGTGCCGCTCCGCTCAGAATGACACAGTAGGTTGTTTGTTAGGTGCGTTATGTAATGTGGGTTTATAAAGTAACCGGATACAGGTAACGAACTAATAACGAAATAAAGTAACTTCAACAACTTTGAGGTTATATCCTACCGTATGGCTACTCTCTGTGTCATTCTGAGCGGAGCGGCACAATAGGCAAAAGGGCGAACAATACAGCCCTTACCCGCCGCGGAGTCGAACCCCGTAGGGGCGCCGGCAGGCGGAATCTCGGCACCCACGTATGGTATCAGATAGTCGTCAACAAAAATCTTTCCTCCGAAGCAAAACGACCCATGTGTCGTTCCGCGCCGGTCAAAATGTAACACTCATCTGATGAGAGAAATAAATCCCCACCCACAAAACAAGTGCGATAGCCGCACTTTCAAACGATTCCGCACCTCCCCAACGACAAAAACTTCCCCCACGACCCCGCCATCCTACAAAGCGAATCAAATTTTCGCCTTGTAAATGGCGGGGTCGTGGGGGAAGTTCTCGGGGTGAGGGGGAGGTTTGGAGGGG
>CAZVYZ010000011.1:0-44114 GCA_964630695.1 uncultured Ruminococcus sp. | reverse complement strand
GAGGGTCCATAGGGGACTTCTCCTTAAGAAGTCCCCTATGCAGGGTTCGGGACAGCGTCCCGAGGTCTTCGGGTTCGTGACAGCGTCCCGAGGTCTTATAGTTCGGGACAGAGTCCCGAGACCTTATTTTCCAAACATCTCTCTGTCCGTCTCGTCAAGAGACGGGAAAATGAAATCGGGGCGGTCGGCAGGAGCGGCGGAATCAACGTCTGCCATTGTCGTTTCTCCCGTCAGAACCAGAACCGCAGTCACACCGTGCCGACGACCAATCGCAATGTCCGTGTAGAGACGGTCGCCGAAGATACACATCTCGGACCGCTCAAAGCCCGTTGCCTCGCAAATCATATCAATCGTTTCGCGGTAGGGCTTGCCGAAATAGACCGGAACTTTTCCGGTTGACGCAGTAACGAAAGCCGCAATGGCGCCGCTGTCCGGAATGAAGCCCGTCTCGGTGGGGCAGTTGAAGTCGGGATGCGTGGAGAGGTACTCCGCCCCGCCGCGAATGAGACGGCAGGCGCGGTCGAGTTTTTCGTAAGTCAGAGTGGTGTCAAAACTGGTGATTACAATGTCGGCGCGGTCCTCGTCCCCGCGGAGCAGAGGGATTCCAGCCGCACGGAAACTGTTTTCCAAATCGGGCGTGCCGACCAGATACACGCTTTTTCCCGCGCGATGACGCCTGAGGAACTCAATGGTCACGTCACCGGAGGTCATAATTTCCTCCCGCGACGGCTCAAAGCCGAGGCGGGTCAGTTTCTCCATGTAGAATGCGGGGGAGTGGGAGGCGTTGTTGGTGAAGAACAGAACCCGCTTACCGTGCGCGCGCAGATTCCGAATGAAGCGGATGGCAAACGGAAAGACCCGCGAGCCGAGATAAATGGTGCCGTCCATGTCGAAAATGAACAGTTTTTTGTTTTGCAGGACCGAGATGTTCGGATTGATAAATTCCATGAGGGGATACTCCTTCTATTTTCTTCCCTTATCATAGCACAATCCGCCGGGAATGTCAACCCGCGCCGAGAAAAATGAAGAACTCTCCTTTTTTTCTGCGCATTTGCGCGAGGATACGCAAAAAAGACAATCCTGTATTGATTTAGGTCGAATAAACGAGAATAGGATTTGATTTCGTTTTATAAATAAGACGGTAAATGTTTGCTCAGAGGTGATACAAATTGTGAATCTGTAAGTGTTTGCCGTTATGCACTGCCGAGATCCCGCCTGCGGGCGCCCGCAGGCGGGATCTCGGCACGAACAAAAAGGCGGACAATCCCCTGCCAGACGGGATTTGGTATTTGTGAGGGGGTCAATTTGCCGGCATTGACGACGGAGCATGGCTTCGCTTCGGAAACTGTTTCCGGTGCATCTCTTTTGCAACGGCTTGCGCGGCGCGACGACCGCAGTCGGCGGCAATCGGAAGTCCCCCGGGGGAGTGAAGCCACTGCGTGGCAAGAAAACAGCCCTGTACGGCGGGAACAAGCGGGGAGGCGGTCCGCAGGGAAGCGGAGGGCGTAAAGGCATTGGAAAGATACGCGCCGCAGTGCGCGCCGAAATAGCGGTGGTAAGTGGCGGGAGTCCAACAGTCGACAATTTCAAAGCCCTTGGCAAGCGCGGGCATCGCGTCCAGAATCGCCGTGCCCATCCGCGCGCTGACCTCTTCTTTGCGGCGGCGGTAAGCCGGCTTGTTGACCGACAGCGCAATCCAGTCGGCGCACTCCTGATCGGTCTGGAATACCATAGTCTGAAGCAGGACTTTCCCCGCAGGGGCAAAGGACGGCTCTGCCGAATATTCCTTGACGGGCAACCGACCGCCGCTGCGGGAGGAAAACCAAGGCGAATCAATTACGCGGGTCCCGAACGGCTCGGAAAGCGCGTCGCGGTCACAAAGGTATGCCGCGTGAAGACTGGAAAAAACAGGCGTCTGCGGGTTGTTCAGCCGCCGCGCAAGAGCAGAGGGCATTGCCTCGCGGGGCAGGAGACGCCCGAACGTGACGAACGGGTCGCAGGCGCAGATGACGCGGTCGGCGGGAATGCGCTCGCCGTTCTCGGTCAGAATCCCGCAGACGATGCCACCCTCGGTCAGAATTTTGGAAACGCCGACCCCCGTGTGCAGAACGCCGCCGAGAGAGGTGAACCGCCGCCCCACCCGTTCCGCCGCCGCAAAAGACCCGCCGTCGGGAATCGAGCCGTTCCCGCTGACGTAGGCGGCATACGCGCAAAGCAGAGCGATGGCGGAGAATTCACCGCCGATATAGTCGGTCAGGAGCAGGCGTAGCAGGGGATGGCGGAAGCGTTCCGCAAGGTGGTAAAGATTCATCGACTTGTAGCGGAGCAGGTCTGGGACGTGCGCAACGATTGCGGCTTTTTCGCGCAGGGTCCCGCTCCCCGCAAAGGGAATCAGCGCCCGCACGGTTGCAATCAGGCGGTCGGTTTCCTCGCTGTCCTGCGGGGAAAGACGGAGCATCCGTTCGCGGGTCTTGTCGAGGTCGGCGTAAAGTCCGATGCGTTCCCCGTTCCGCTCGCTTTCATAGAGGCGGTCGTTCCGATGGACCGTCGTGAGGTCGTCGAGAAGCCCCATGTCGCGCCATGTATCGTAGGTCGCATTGCCCGGGAGCGTGCCGCAAAGCCAGTGAATGCAGTTGTCAATCTTGCATCCTTTGCGCTCCCATCCGGTCAGATTTCCGCCGACGTGCGGATTTTTTTCATAAATTTCGCAGTCCAGACCGTATTTCTGTCCGTAAATTCCCGCGGCAAGACCCGCAATGCCGCCACCGATGATAACCGTTTTCATTTTATCACTCCTTTTTTGATGATAGTATGGCACAGTGCGGCGGCGCTTATTCGGTTACGTCAAATAAATGAATAAAATGTAAAAAACGGAAAAAAGTAAAACAATCGCTTGACAGTTTGAGAAAATCGTGATATTATAATAACATCGGGCGACAGCGTGTGTAATTCTGTCGCGCTTTGGCAATCCTAAAGATAGATTTGAGGGAGGAAAACAGAATGCCATTTTACAGTCGGACACCGGAAGAGGTCCTGACCGAACTCGGGAGCAACGCGAAAACGGGGCTTTCGGAGGAGGAAGCCGCAAAGCGGCTTGCCGAACGCGGACCGAACCGTCTGCGCGGGAAGAAAAAGAAATCCCTGTTTGTGCGGTTTCTGGAACAGTTCAAGGACGTGATGATTCTTTGCCTGATTGCGGCGGCAATCGTCTCGTTCGTCGTTGCACTGAGAGGGGACGACGCAAAAGAGTTTCTGGAACCCGCGCTGATTCTTGTCATCGTCATCCTGAACGCGGTCATCGGCGTGGCACAGGAGAGCCGCGCGGAAAAAGCGTTGGACGCCCTGCAAAGCCTTTCCGCTCCGCACACAAGGGTCATTCGCGGCGGCACGGAAAAAATCATCGACGCGGCGGAGTTGGTCCCCGGTGACATCATCCGTCTGGAGGCAGGGGACAGTGTGCCGGCGGACGCGAGACTGCTCCGCTCGGTCAGCCTGAAAAGCGAGGAATCCGCGCTGACGGGTGAATCGGTCCCGTCGGAGAAATACGCGGACGGAACGGTTGCCGAGGACGCGCCGCTCGGCGACCGCGTCACCATGCTCTACGCGGGGTGCAGCATCTCTTACGGCACGGCGTTGGCAGTCGTGACCGAAACGGGAATGAATACCGAAATGGGCAAGATTGCGGACCTTTTGGAGGGCGCGGGGGAGAGCAAGACTCCGCTCCAGGAAAAACTCGGACAACTCGGAAAATACCTCGGCATCGTGGCGCTTGCTGCCTGCGCGGTGATTTTCGTCATCGGGCTGATTAACAAAATTCCGCCGTTGGAAATTTTCATGACGGCGGTGTCGCTTGCGGTTTCGGCAATTCCCGAGGGACTGCCTGCCATTGTCACGGTGGTACTTTCTATCGGCGTGCAGAGAATGGTGAAAAAGAACGCCATCATCCGCCGCCTGCCCGCCGTGGAAACGCTCGGGAGCGCGTCGGTCATCTGCTCGGACAAAACCGGCACCCTGACTCAGAACCGCATGACGCTGGTGCGCACATGGTGCGACGGCGACGCGGAATCGAAGCAGTTCAATCCCACGGAGGAACAGAGCGACCGCACGCGGGAACTCCTGCGTCTTTCGGCGCTCTGCTGTGACGGCTCGGTCACGGTGGAGGACGGAAAAGAGAAACACATCGGCGACCCGACTGAGACCGCGTTGGTCCTCGGCGCCATGAAAATCGGAATGCCGAAAGAAGCGCTGAACGGTGAATTCCCGCGCGCGGCGGAACTGCCGTTCGATTCGGACCGCAAACTGATGACCACGGTCAACCGCGAGGGGGACCGCTATCTCGTCATCACCAAGGGCGCGTTCGACAGCCTTGCGCCGCGCTGCATCGCGGGGGACCTTGAGGCGGCGAAGCGGCAGACCGAACGGATGAGCGCCGACGCCCTGCGCGTTCTCGCGGTCGGATACAAATACCTTGACCGTCTGCCCGAAACGGTTGACAGTGAGACGCTGGAAAACGGGCTGACCTTTGCGGGTCTGGTTGCCATGATTGACCCGCCGAGACCCGAAGCGCGGGACGCGGTCGCGGTCTGCCGCCGTGCGGGTATCAAACCCGTGATGATAACGGGCGACCACGTGGTCACTGCCTCGGCGATTGCGCGGGAACTCGGAATTCTCACGGACGGCGACCGTGCCATTACGGGCGCGGAACTGGATGCCATGAGCGACGAGGAACTGGACCGCGAGGTCGGGCATATCGCGGTTTACGCGCGGGTGTCACCCGAGAATAAAATCCGCATCGTCCGCGCATGGCAACGGAACGGGCAGGTCGTCTCCATGACGGGGGATGGCGTGAACGACGCGCCCGCGCTCAAAGCGGCGGACATCGGCTGTGCCATGGGCATTACCGGAACCGACGTTGCCAAGGGCGCGGCAGACATGACGCTGACCGACGACAATTTTGCCACCATCGTGGACGCAGTGCGCGAGGGCAGAGGGATTTACGCCAACATCCGCAAGGTGGTCGGGTACCTGCTCGGCACCAATATCGGAGAAATTCTGACGGTGTTCTTTGCCATGCTTCTGTGGCATAAAACGCCCCTGTTGTCCATGCAACTGCTCTGGATTAACCTGATAACCGATTCGCTTCCCGCCATTTCGCTCGGCATGGAGGCGGTCGAAGCGGACGTGATGGACCGGAAACCGAAGCCCAAGAACGAGGGACTTTTTGCGAACGGATTCGGTCTGCGGACCGTTTTGCAGGGGGCGATGTTCGGCGCGCTGTCGCTTGCGGCGTTTGCAATCGGTTGGAAGATGGGCGGAACCGAAGCGCACGGACAGACCATGGCGTTCTTCGTCCTCGGATTTTCGCAGATCGTGCAGGCGTTCAATATGCGCTCCGAGCATTCGCTGTTCAAAATCGGACCCTTCACCAACCGTAAGCTGAACCTCGCGGCGCTCCTGTCACTCGGACTGTCCGCGTTCGTGCTGTTTGTCCCGCCCGTTCGCGCGGCGTTCGGTCTGACGCTCCTCACTCTGCCGCTCTACGCCATTGCCGTGGGGCTGACGTTGGTCCCGCTCGTTGTCATGGAGTGTTCCAAAGCGTTCGGTCTGATTCGGCATGAGAAATAAGACGAAAGAAACAAGAGAGACAACAGGGAGGACCTGAAGATGTCAAAAACACACCGTTCAAGACGGCTGAAAAAACTGCTGTTCCGCAGGGCATTCGTTGCGTTGTTGCTGTTAGCTCAAATTGCGTTCATCGGACTGAGCATCGCGTTCTATTCGCAATTGCGGTGGTTCTCGATTCTGTGGCGGGTCATCGGATTCCTGACCGCGCTTCACCTGACCACCCACAGTCAGCACAACGCGACGTTCAAAATTTCCATGGTGTTTCTGATTCTGCTCTTTCCCGTGTTCGGCGCGGTGTTCTATTGGTTCTTCCATTACCAGACCACTACAATCGGATACCGCAAGCGTCTGCACAAAAAAGAGTTGGGGACCTCTCACGCATTCGGGTTTGTCCCCGACCTTGCCGACACCGCGTCCATCGAAATTCCGGACGCGGGCAGACTGATTCGCTATCTGCGGGTCGTGTCGGGTTTTCCCGTCTGCGGGAACACCGAAACCGAATATTTCGCGGACGGAAAGTCGTATCAGGCGGCTCTTTTGCGGGAACTGGAGCAGGCGGAACGCTATATCTTTCTGGAGTATTTCATCATCGGTGAGGGCGTGTTCTGGGATTCCATCCATGAAATTCTTGTGCGCAAGGCAGCCGAGGGCGTGGACGTCCGCGTCATCTGGGACGACATCGGGAGCCTGTTGACCTTGCCGACGAATTTTGCGGCGAACCTGCGACGCGAGGGCATCAAGTGCCATGTGTTCAACCCGTTCCGCCCGTTCCTGTCAAGCGTCCAGAACAACCGCGACCACCGCAAAATCGTTTCCGTGGACGGTCGTGTCGCGTTTACGGGCGGCATCAATCTGGCGGATGAGTATATCGGCGAGCGGGAGCGGTTCGGGCATTGGAAAGACGCGGGAATTCTGCTTCGCGGAGACGGCGCATGGAGTTTTACGGTCATGTTTCTGCAAATGTGGAGTTTCCTGACCAAAACCAATGAGCCATGTGAAATGTATCTGCCGCCGCGGACCGATTTGAGGCAGACCGCCACGGGATGGGTCCAACCGTTCAGCGACAGCCCGATGGACGAATTCAGCGTCGGGGAACACACCTACCGCCACCTGATTGCCGCGGCGAAACATTACGTCTATATCACAACGCCCTATCTGATGGTGGATAACGACCTGATTTCCACATTGAAACTTGCCGCCGAAAGCGGAATCGACGTGCGGATTATCACGCCGCGTAAGCCCGACAAAAAGATTGTCCATTTCACCACGCGTTCCTACTATCGGGAACTGCTCCATTCGGGCGTGCGGATTTTCGAGTATTCGGAGGGCTTCATCCATTCCAAAAATTTCGTTGTGGACGATTGTTTCGGATCGGTCGGGACCGTGAACATGGATTTCCGCAGTCTCTATATGCACTTTGAGTGCGGGACCTGCCTCTACGGAACCGACACACTGGCGGCAATCAAAGCGGATTTCCTCGCCACCCAGTCCAAGTGCGCCGAAATCACCGAAAAAACATGGCGGACCAATCCGTTTATCGCTTTCCTCCAAGACATCTGCCGTTTGTTTGCACCGATGATGTGAAGGTCGTGGGGCTTTGCCCCACCCCCCACTTAGGAAACTTCTTAAAAGAAGTTTCCTAAGGACCTTCAAGAATTTCCCCCACGGGCAGGATTCTCTGCAGAATCCTGCCCGTGGGGGAAAGTTTTTGGAGATTTTTAAGAGACTTTTTTCAAAAAGTCTCTTAAATGGGGTGCGGGGCAAAGCCCCGCGACCTTTTATATCACGATTGCCGGACAGACGCGTATCGGTCGGCGATTGCCTCGGGCTTCATGGGAAGCGCGGCGAGGATTTCCGAGAGCGACTGACGGAACCGGTCGTGCATTTCTCCGCTCAGTTCGGGGTTCTCGTCCGCCACCAGGAGTGCCGCAAGACCGAACGCGGCGGCAGTGGAGAGCGGCGGACTGAGCGGAAACGTGACGGTCATCAGGTAGCAAAGTTGGTCGGGGAGCGTGACAGCATCCTGTCCGTTTGCGGCGCGGTAAAGGTTCTCCACCGGTTCGCATTGACGGCAAACCATTGCGAGAAGATACCCGCTCCGTTCCAGATAGTCCGCATTCCACGCCGTTTGTGCGGAGTTCAGTTCTCCGACCAGATGAAGTGCCGCCTTATAAATGTCCTCGTTTTTCATAGGCGGAAAAATCAGGCGGTGGCAGTGGAGTAGGTGACTTTCAATTCAACCAATTCACTGGGGTAGATGACCTTTGCGCCATAGAGGTGCAGACCCTTGATTGCGTCCGCAAAGCGCGACTCGGGGCGGTATGCCTCAATTTCGGAAAGTTGTTCCGCAAATGTGACCGCGCGGCGGGTGCGGGCAAAGCAACTGTAGGTGCGGGTCTTGGCGGACTCATTGTCAACCGCCACAATCTGGTTGGACACGTAGATTTTGCAACCCGCAATCGAACCGATGTAGCCGCCCTCAAGTGCCTCGGTGTTGTCGGTGCAGAGCGCCGCTTTTTCTTTGAGAATCTGCGCCGCGACCTGAGGAGCGACCTCAATCGAGATGTCGTTCGCGTCGGTCACGTTGCGGGTAAAGAGATAGGTGCGCGCGTCGATAATCATGTTGATGAGGTCGGATGCGCCCGTGGGCGTGCAGGAGAGCGCTTTGGCGGCATTCTTGCCCATCAGCGTGTAAACGTAGGAGTCCGCAGCGGTGGCAAGCGCCTGCGCGGCGTTGTGGACCGCGTAGTTCAGCATTTCGGGGCGGGACTGCACAAAGTCCACGTCGTCCAACTGGAAATTGAAGTATTTCGCCTGCGTAATCTCCAGTTCCTTTACGTAGTCGCTCAGTGTGGCGGGGGCGGCGATGTCGGTGTTTTTGGTGTAATCGGAGATGGAGATGGGGCTGATGCCGCAGATGTGAACGATGTCACCTCTTTCTTTGATGTCGCCCTCGTAATCGCGGTTGCAGTTTGCAACGGCAATGTACTTGCCGTCCAGCGTGTGCATCATGGACGTGCTCCAAATTTCGGGAATAAAGCAGGAAACTGACATATCGGTTAAATCCTTTCTTTTTTATAAAAATTTGTTTTTTTTGAGTTGCGCTCAATGCCATTTTTGCATCGAGAGCAGAATATTGTTGTAGTTTTCGCGGATTTCCGCGCGGCTCATGTTTTTGACTTCCTCATAGGAAAAGTATCCGGAGGTGCCTTGGGTGACTTCCCCCGCAGAGCGGGAACGGTTGCGTAGATTGCTCTCGCGCGCCGCTTCTTCCAGTCTGGCGCGCTTCCGCTCGGATAGCGCAAACGCCGCCGAGAGCGGAATGCCGGACCGCACCGCATCCCACGTCTCGTCCGGAATCGCCGAGAGCGGGACGTCCGGGTAGAGGTCGCGGAATTCGGCGCATTCACGTCCCAACCGGAGCGTGACCTCCTGCTTTCGGGTCAATTCCTCGCGCAGGCGGTTCAACTCCGCTCGGAGCGCTGAAAGATTCGCAGAATCAGTCGCATCAGTTCGCGAATCAGCGTCAGCGTCCGCAGGAGCAGAATCACCACCCGCAGAATCCGACGAATCAGCCGCGACAGTCGGAGCAGGCGCTTCTTTGTCCGGGCATCGGTCTGCGGGTTGAGCGTCCGCAACCGGTGGGAGAGATTCCGCAGGCTCCAACGCAGTCGGATTTTCCAAATCCTTAACTTCTTCATTCATCAGTACGTTCCTTTCCTTTCTTTTCAAGACTCCGAATCAGCGCGTTTCGGTCGGAAATACAGCCGTCGGGGAGATGTTCGAGATATTGACGGACCGTGATATGCCCGCCGTCCAACAGGTGGTCGAGCAGGGAAACGGTCGCCGAGGGGGTCAGACGGTCAATGCTGCCGGTTTCGGCGGTCGCGTGAAGCAGTTCGTTGCGGAGTTGGCGGTAGTCCGCGGAATACGCCGCCACACCGCCGTCCTCCCGCACGGGAAGCAACCGCTCGCGCGGGGAATAGGTGCAGAGCATATCCGCCCAGATTTCCGCCAACTCACCCAGACACCGGTTGAAGCGTGCGCTGACCTGCGCAAGCCCGATATGGGACGCCTGTTGCAGCGCAAGAATTGCACTGGTGTTGGTTGCCGCTTCGTCGCCGAGCGCGGAATCGGTTGCCCCCATCATGCTTTTGGTATTCTCAATCACGCTGTCAATCAGCCCGAGATAGCCGGTTTCCAACTTGCCGACCCCGACCACCGAAACCGCATCCGCAACGTTTCCGCCGCCCATTGCCGCAATTGCCTCGCCAACCTCGTTGCTCCACTCGGGAATACGGGATTTGTCGTAGATGACCTTGGAAAATGCCGTGTCGGTCATGTGCTTCATCACCATCGCGTAGGCGGCGTTGATGTAGCGCTGATTCGGAATCAGTTCGGTAACGGGAGCGGTCCCGTGGCAGGAACCGCGGGTGGGGGTCCAGTGGAAACGGGCGATGGGGTAATACCGCAATCCCGTTTCGGCGCGGTGCAACAGATGCGTGCGGGTGGATTTTTCGTAAATCACCTCGCCGTTTTCCCGACGGAAGCAGAGCAGATAGGTGGCTTTCCCGTCGGTTTCACTGCTTGACAGCGACCCGTCCTCCGGTTCGCTGTCGGGCAGAATTTTCATGGCTTCCTCGTGACTCATGCCCGCTTCTTCCGCTTCGCGCCGTAGGGAAACAACCGTCGCGCGCCCCGAGAGGATAATCCAATCCTGACTCTGTACGTCGTCCAACGTCGGGTCGGCAGGGAAGTACCCCGTGTTGCGCACGAGGTCGGTGCGGATGTCACCGCAGAACGGTTGACCGCATTGGCAGGAGTTGTCCCACCAACAGTAGAAAATTCCGTCTCCCGTCAGCGCGGCATCAAGGAGCGCGCGGGAGGAAAGTTCGTCAATCCGCCCGTGTGTAAAACGGTAGGAAGCGTTTCTGTTGAGCAGTTCCAATCCCGCGTTTACGCTGTCCCGCAGAGCCGAGTTGTCGAGAAAGGGGAGGCGGTCATCGGTGTAATGGACCGTCAACTCTTTCGGCGCGACCGCGCCAATCAGGTAATCGATGATGCGGCGGACGACGTTGAAGACCGGATGCGGCAGATTGTCGTCGACCCCGGACCATTGGTCGCCGCGGTAAAATTTTTCGTTCCGGCGTACCGTCTCGTAAAGTCCGATACGCCGCTTGTATTCCTTGCCCGCCTCGTAGAGTTGCCACGCGGCGGTGGTGGAATCCTGTTTCATGAAAATGGTACTCCTTTCAGATGGTAACGGTAGCGGACAGCGAGTAAATGCGGACCCGTTGGTTCCCGCCGACAGCGAGACGGTAGCGCAGGAAGCGGAAACGTCCGATTCCGAACCGCACTCCGAAGAATTCCGGCGGCGTCGTGTCCTTGCCGTTGAATTGCAGTTTGCAGGACCTGCGCTCGCTTTCGACCGTCAGTCCGATTGACGCACCGGCGGTATCGGCACAAATCGCCATGTAGCCGGAACGCTTGCAGAATTCGGGTTGCGAGAAATCCAGATACTGGCTCAGGTATTCCGCATCGAAACTGTCCCCGTCGTCGGTGACCAGCGAATCGGCAAACCGAGCAATCCGACCGGTCGCGGTCGTAAACCCGGGACCTCCGCCGTAATCAATCAGCGCGTTTGCAACAATGCCCGTATAACGAATCCAGCACTTGCCGTCAGGCTCGCAGAGCCAGACCGTTCCGTCCGTATCGGTCGTGTCGCGCAGCCAGAGCCGGTTGTCGCGGTCATACCAATGCAGAACGCAGGTTTTCAGCACCGAAGCCGTCAGACGGTCGGCAATGTCCGAAGAAATCAGAGTCAGCGTCAGAATGTCGGAAGAGGCGTTGTAAAGCCCGATTTTCCCGATGCCGCTGTTTGAAATGATGTAAGGAATCCCGCGGCACAGCACCGCACCGTCCTCCGCGACACAGCCGATGCCCTCCTGATAGAGGGAAATCTCCATATCGTCGTCGGCGGCGTGCGGATGCCGCAGAACCCAAACCCCGCTGTCGTTGAACATCAGCATTCGGTCGAGGTGCTGAACGGCGGCGGTCAGCGGGTGTTCCGTACTGCCGAGCGAGAACGCAGTCCCGTCCCGCACGTAAAGACTGTCGCAGGAGGAATCGGCGGCGCGGGCTTCGGCAAGCATTTCGTCGGTGACTTCGGACGAACGCCAGACGCGGTAGCCCTGTGAGCCGCCGTAAGTCAGGAGCGTTTCGTGGTAACCGTCGCGGTAAACCGCCGCGTGATACGCTTTCAGGACCGTGGAGCGCATACTGAACAGACTGTCAATCTCAAACGCAATCACCACATCTCCGCCCGTCGCGTAGCTGTCGGGAATCGTAACGACCGAGGTTCCGGATTGGAACGTGTAATTCGTGACGGCGGTTCCGTTGACCCGTACCGAAAGCACCCGATTGGAGGTGAACGGAAGTTGAAAGGTCTTGGAAGCGGACGTATTGAGATAGTGGACCCGCAAACGCGTGTTCAGAAGATTGCGCGGCTCGTTGATTTCCCCGAGGTTCTTGGGGTCCCAGTCTTTCCCGTACAGCGGGACATAGCCCTGCGCGACCGTAAACAGACCGCCATCGGGCTTGAAGACCAATAGGGTGAACCCGTCAAGCAGATAAAGACTGTCGCGGAACAGGAAGAACGAAACGCGGTGGTCGGACGCGGTCAACACCGTGAGCGGCACGGGAGAGGCGTCGTTTTGGGAGCGGCGGTAGAGGGTATTGCCGGCAACGTAAAAGATGTAGTCAATGCCCGAAAAACTGCCCTCCCAGTAGCCGCGGATTGGTTCGGTTCCGAGGATAACGGTTTCAAAGCCGCACCGTTTTTCCAAGGACCCGTCCGGCAGAATCCGAAAGTTTTTCATGTCGGAGGCACCGGCGTCGGAAATGCGCGCAATGCTGCGGATACCGCCGAACGCGGTCACGCGCTTGTTTACCGTTGCGCGGCGGTTGTCGTGAACAGACATAAGGTTGCTCCTTTCAAAGAAATAAGTTGCCTGCTTCGGCACACGGAAACCGAAGCGGCGGAGAGGGGACCCCGAACCGCCGTCGATACGGGGACCAGTCAGTAAAGTGGGTTGTGCGGTTTGCGGGACGGAAATCGGAAATTGCGGTCGGGCAGGTCCGGCTCACTGTAGGCGGCAAAACGGCTCATCAGTGCGTAGCGGAGCGCCTCGGGAGCATGGGTGACCGCATGCGGCTCGTCCGACGCGTCTTCGGGACGGGAAGCGTCGCAAAGAAGCGCGGGCAAAGAGTCGCAGAGCGTGCGGCAGTCGCGCGAAATGCGCAGGCGCGGTCCGTCGGGCGTGACCTGCAAATATTCTCGCAGGACCCGCCACCCGGGAATCCGTCGGTTGTCGGCGGGTTGCATCGGGGGAATGCCCCGAACCGCCTGCATAATCTCAAAGCCGCTCCGTCCGGTGTCCTGCCGGCGGTTCCAGAGGTCAGGGGACGCAACCAGATATTCAACCCGATAACCTCGGCAAAGTTTTGCGACCTCCTCTGCAGCCGCCCCCAGCACCAAGCCGGACCGACAGTATTCGCGCACGACCCAGACCCGCCCCTGTCGGTCGGCACCCAAAAGGAGCGCCGCCAACATATCAAAGCCGTAGTCCAGAGCCGCGAAGTACCGCAACTCGTCCGGAATTTCCCCCGTCTCCACCACGTGGATTTCGGGACGGAATTCGGGGAGAAACTGCCCCTCAAACACATCCCATCGCCCAAGCAACCACGCGTCACGCAATTTTGTCGGCAGGGACTCCAACTGACGAACGTAATCGGGGTCCGCCGCAGTCAGAACGGGATTGTCGTAGACCTGAGCGGGAATAAAGCGGTAGTCGGCGGGATTCTCGTCGGGGCGGAACGCGCGGTCAATGAAAAGCCGCTTGACCCACGCGTGTCCCACGCCCCCGGGGTTGCAGGTCAGATACATCCGTCGCGGAACATTCCCAACGCCACGCAGACAGGCCTTAAAAATGGAAAACTGATATTCGTTCAGTTGCGTTGCCTCGTCAATGGCGATAATGTCGTATTCCTGACCCTGATAGCGCAGGACGTCCCGATTGGAGGAGCAGTAGCCGAGTGAGATGCTGCTTCCGTTCGGAAAGTCCAGACGCTTGTCGGATTCACGGTATTGTATCAGTCCCGCGTATTCCCGCAGGAGCGGGTCAACGTGGTTGGCTTTCAGTTCGGCGTAGGACCGTCGGACCAGAAGACATCGGATGGTCGGATAGCGCAGGCAGAGTGCAACCAACTTGCGTCGCAAAGCCCATGATTTGCCGCCGCCCCGCGCACCGCCGTAAGCGGTGTAACGGGCGCGGGAAGCGAAAAAGAGTTTCTGCTTGGCATTCGGCTTCCCCCTGATATGGAGGACCGACGTCGGCGTCCGCTGTTTCATGCGCCGTCCTCAGAAATGTCGTGGTCGAAAATCAGCCGGATTTCGCCCGCATCCGTACTGCTGACCGCTTCCGATTTCTCCCCGTACCCGAGCCGATGCTTGAGATAAGCCGATACCACGGTGGGGGAGAGCATGGGAGAGCGGTTCAGCGCCGCGTCCTCAAGTGCGGCGGAAATGTAATCCGCCGTCGCGGGGTCGGTCGTGCGGAGCGCCTCAAATTCGTCGACTCCGCAGCCGAGATAACTGCAAAAGCCCGCGAGATTCGGGAACGACCCGCCCGAATGTTTCGAATCCGCGTCGGGCGGCGGACGGCACTCCGCGAGGTAGTCCTCCAACCGTTTTCCAAGTTTCTTTTTCCGAACCGCATCCGTCAGCACGGTCCGCTTTTTACAGGTCATACAATCTACATCACCTCACTTTCTTCCGTGTGCCAATATCATACCGCAATTTTCCGTGCCACACCCTGTCATACCGTGCCACACTGTGTCAGGGTCAAAAAAAGTGCTTTCGGGAAGCATGAATAAGGTAGAAAAATTCCGTCAAGTCTTTCTGCACCGAAAAAATAAAAAATTTTGGAAAACCTATTTACAATCAAGTGATTGTGTGATATAATCATATCACAATAAGATAACGGGGAAGACCCCCGAGAAGGAGGAAACAGATATGCCGGGACCGGGGGGCGGACCGAGAGGCGGAGGATTTGGCGGCGGACCGAGAGGCGGAGGCGGATTTGGCAGAGGACCGCGGGGTGGCGGACCCGGAGGACCTTTTGGTCGCGGACCGGGGGGACCCGACGGGCATTTCGGAGGTCCGTGGATGGGGTGGGGACCAAGACCGCCCTACGGAAGACCGCCCCGCAGACCCTACTATGGCGGATGCTTCCCGTGGGGATGCGGCTGTTGCCTGCCGATTATCGGAATCATGGCGCTTGCCATCCTCGGCGCAGTCCTGTTTGCGTTCCTGTTATAAAAAGACCGCACACTGCTTCGGCAGTGTGCGGTTGTTTTGCGGAAAGGCTTGACAAGCGGCGAAAAATGCGGTACAATAAGAGCGACAAACACAGGAGGTCAGAAAAACATGAAGAACAAAGTGGAAAAGGGTCTGAAGAAGATGAAGCAAAAGGGTGAAGGCTTTTTTGCGGATTTCAAGAAGTTCATTACCAAGGGCAATGTATTGGACCTTGCCGTTGCGGTGGTGATGGCAACCGCGTTTAACGCGATTGTAACGGGTTTGGTGAAATACATCATCACGCCGCTGATTACCTATGCAACGAGCGGCGTGAGCATTGACGAATGGGAATGGGTTATCCGCGAGGCTTCGACCGATGCGGCGGGAACGGAAATTCCGAAAATTTCGGTGCAGTACGGCTTATTCCTGCAAGCGATTCTGGATTTTCTGATTATCGCGTTCTGCATCTTCCTTGCTCTCCGCATTATCCGCAACGCCGAGCGGACGCTGAATGCAAAGAAGATTGCCGAAGCGGAAGCCGAGGCGGCGAAGAAGAAAGCCGAAGAGGACGAGAAAGCGGCGGAAGCCAAAGCGGCTGAAGAAGCGAAAGCGGCAGCCGAGGCGGAGTTTTACGCCAACGTGCGCGAGCAGTCGGCTCTGCTCCGCGAGATTCGCGACGCGATGGGGAAGAGGTAAGACCTCGGGGCTTTGCCCCAAACCGGAAGACCTTGGGGCGTTGCCCCAAATCGGAAGACCTTGGGGCGTTGCCCCAAACCCTACTTGGGAAACTTTTGAGAAAAGTAACGCTTCGCTACTGACAGGTTGCTCCGCAACCGTCATTCCCAAGACCTTTCAAAACTTTAACCACGGGGGAAAATCCCCCTTGCTTAAAGTTCTTGAAATTCTTAAAAACTTCTTTCAAGAAGTTTTTAAGTGGGGTTCGGGGCAAAGCCCCGAGGTCTTCCCGTCGGCAGCCGCTCGGGCGCGTCGCAGATGACCTCGTCCACGTCGTCGAGCGAGCAGAGAACGAATTGCCGCGAAATGCCGATTTTTGAGGAGTCACAAAGGAAGATGCGCTTCTGCGCGCGTGTCAGCATGACGCGCCGCAAGGCAGTTTCCTCCTCGGAGACATCGTTGATTTCTCCGGTCTCGGAGACACCCTGACCCGAGAAAAAGAGCAGGTCAGCGTGAATCGTGCGCAGGAACTGCTCCGCAGCGGGACCGCAGAAATTGTGGTTCTCCTGCCGAAAACTGCCGCCCGTGCAGAACAGGCGGAACGACTTCGGGACCGATTCCTCAAAAATGCGTTGGTTGTTCGTGATGATGCAGAGGTCGCGGCGGTCGCCGAGGTAGCGGATCATGCGCCGAACCGTTGAGGAAGAGTCGAGGAGAAGCGTGTCGCCGTCGCGCACGCGGGTTGCCGCCTCTTTTGCAATGCGCTCCTTGACCGCGCTGTTTTCGGACTCCCGAACGCTGACGGGAATCACGCTCCCGCGCCCCGACGTGAGCATCACGCCGCCCCAAAGGTGGGACACAAGCCCGCGCGCCTCCATCTCGCGTATATCGCGCCGTACCGAGGATTCGCTGAAAAACAGCGCCTCGGAAATTTCCCGTACCGTCATCGATGCCCGTCCGCTCAAAAGGCGGAGAATGTTTTGTTGTCGCTCCAGTTGGCTCATGGCGTACCTCCGTAAACTGCTACCATTATACCATAAAACGCGCCGGATTGCAAGTGAGTTTTGGCGGAATCTGAAAGAATCTGGAGATAATTGCTACCAAAAGTGGCTTATTGACCTGAATTGTGGCGTTTTCTTGACAAATTGCCACGGCGGTGATATAATAAAAGCACCTGAAAGGGGGACGATTCGATGAAACTGGCATATCGAAATACCATACCGGTTGCCGCGCATCGCGGGAACTCCGCTTATTTTCCGGAAAACACCATGGCGTCGTTCCGCTCGGCGGCGGAGTTGGAGCCGGATATGATAGAAACCGACATCCATATGACGCGCGACGGCGAGTTGATTCTGATGCACGACCACACGGTCGACCGTACCACTAACGGCACGGGTCTGATACGCGAAAAAACGTTGGCAGAGATGCGCGCCCTTGATGCGGGAAGTTATAAGGATGCGAAATTCAATGGCGAGAAGGTCCCCACCTTCCGCGAATTTCTGGAGTACTTCCGCGCCTATCCCGATATGCTCTTTAACATCGAGCTGAAGGATTACCCCGCAGACAGCGGCGATTTTGCCTATACGTCCGCGAAAAAGACCATCGCCATGATGGACGAATACGGCATTACCGAGCGCAGCGTTATCAACACGTGGAGCGGGGAACTGAACGAGTGGCTGGACGCAACCTACGGGAAGCGTGTCCGCATTCACGCCTATTCGCCGCAGGAACGCATGGGCGAGCGGCAGAAACGGTTCGTTTACGATTATGCGTACTGCGTCTGTCTGTTCGGCGTGCATGAAAAGCCCGTGGTGTCAGACAAATTCTTTGCACTGGCAAAGGCATACGGTGTTGAACCGTGGGTCTTTTTCAAGAAAGATACCCCCGAGTTGGTCGACGAGGCACTGGCAGCGGGCGCAATGCTCTTTACCTCTAACGACCCCGCGTGGCTGATGAACTATCTGAAAACCAAAAATCTGCACCGTTAACGGTGGAAACAGAATAGGAGAAAAAAGCACAATGGCAGTTGTAACAATTATCGGAGCGGGCATGATGGGGTCCGCATTGGCATTCCCCGCACGGGAGAACGGAAACGAAGTCCGTCTGGTCGGAACGCATCTGGACCGCGAGATTATTGACGCGTGCCGCGCCACGGGCAGACACCCGAAATTCAAGACCGATTTCCCCGCAGGCGTAAAATACTATCAGATTGAGGAAATGGAGACAGCCATCGCAGGGGCGGATATGATTATCGGCGGCGTGTCGAGTTTCGGCGTGGACTGGTTCGGCGATTTCGTCCTGCCCAAAGTGCCGGATTCCATTCCGGTCCTGAGCGTGACAAAGGGTCTGATGGATACCGAGGAGGGCAAACTTCTTTGCTATCCGGAAGTCTGGCAGAAGAAACTGGACGCCATCGGAAGCCGTGTCGAGTTGAATGCCATCGGCGGTCCCTGCACGAGTTATGAGTTGGTCGCGCATGACCAGACCGAGGTCGCGTTCTGCGGTAAAAACATGAAAACCTTGGAAAAACTCAAAAAGATTATGGCGACCGACTATTACCATATCAGTCTTTCCACCGATGTGGTGGGAATTGAGTCGGCAGTCGCGCTGAAGAACGGCTATGCGCTCGGAATTGCGCTGACCATCGGACTGAATCAGAAAGCGTTCGGGGTGGACAGCGAACTGCACTTCAATTCGCAGGCGGCGGTGTTCGGTCAGGCAACCAAAGAAATGGCAAAACTCCTGACTTATCAGGGCGCGGGGACGTTGGAGAATCTTTGCGTCGGCGCAGGGGACCTGTACGTTACGGTTTACGGCGGTCGCACCCGCCTGGTCGGCATTCTGCTCGGTCGCGGACTGAACATTGACGAAGCAAAAGCCGAACTGAACGGCGTGACGCTGGAGTCTCTTGTCGTTGCGGTCCGCGTGGCAAGAGCCGTGCGCGTAGCGGCGAAGAATGGGACGCTCAATCTTGCGGATTTCCCACTCTTGATGTGCGTTGACTCCATCATCACCGAGAAGCAACCCGTCAATATCCCGTGGGAGAAATTCACGTTTACCCGCGAGTAATCAGTGCTTTGCCCGAACAAAAAGACCTCGGGACTCTGTCCCGAACCCTGCATAGGGGACTTCTTAAGGAGAAGTCCCCTATGGACCCTCAAGACCTTAAACAGGGGGGATTATACCCCTCTTTTTTTGTTGTTCAAATTCCCATGTTGCCGTATACGCTTTACGAATTCCGGCTGCTCCGCGTCCAATCCCGTCCAGCGGGATTGGCAAAGCGGCTATCGCCGCTCGTTCCGCTACCGGATAGAAAAAGTTCAGGTTAGTTAATAAATAAAACGGAACGACACGCGGGTCGTTCCCTACAACTCTTTTTCTAAGGGAATTTGCTCTCCCGAAAGAAAGAATCCGTAGGGAACGACCCACGTGTCGTTCCGTTCAAGTCAATTGTAACTTCCCTACCACTTCTATCCGGTAGCGGGAGAGAGACGATAGTCGTCAAAATCCCGCTGGACGGGATTGGACGCGGAGCAGCCGGAATTCGTAGCGCATAAACGGCTACATCAGAATCCGCAAAACAAAAAGCAAGGAGCAAAAATCCCCTTGCTTAAAGTTCTTGAAATTCTTAAAAACTTCTTTCAAGAAGTTTTTAAGTGGGGTTCGGGGCAAAGCCCCGAGGTCTTCCGTTTTGGAAAAGCCCAAGGTCTTGTCTTTATCCGAAAATATCAAAAATAAGTTGTAGAATAATGGTCAAAGCACTGCCCGTAACGAGAATGCTCAGAATCAGAGCGAGAATGCGGGTAGCCCGAGAGTGGCGGGGCTTGGGTTGATTGTTCCGCATTGTAAAACCTCCCTCCGGCTTATTTTAACGGCACGCCGGTTGCCGGAATTTTCAGTTTCTTCAAACCCTTGGAGCCGTCGGCGAACGCGGAAAGGTCGCGCGAGGCACGAACCACCGTCTGCCCCGCTTTCAGGGACATCAACGTCACACCGCCCGAAGTCCGCGTGGACATCAACGGAATCAGAGAGGACTTGATGACAATACCGCGGTTGTCGGAGGAGACAAGCAGAATCTCAAACGGCTCTTTCTCGTAAAACGCCGCCACAACAGGGGACTTGTCCGAGAATGCCGAGGTAATCCGCCGCCGATTGCCCGTAATCTCGTAGTTTGATACCGAGACCCGAACCCCCTTGCCGTTCGCAAACAGGAATACCACGTTTTCCTTGGCGGGGTAACTGTTCTGAACGTTCATCAGAATCGGCTTTTCGTCGGGGTCCATCTTCAGTTTTACCGGCAGGTATTCACCGAGCGCCGAAGCCTTCGTCGTGTCAAAATCATCGGCTTTCGCGCGGTAAAGTTGCGCGTGGTCGGTAAAGAAAATCAAGTCGTCGCGATTTTCGCCATCCATCATGTTGAGAATCTCGTCACCGTCTTTGCACTTCTGCTCATCGTTGCCGCGCAGAGACTGGAACGTAATCTTTTTGAAGTACCCCTCCCGTGTCAGCACAAACCGCGCGTTATAGTTCTCCGCTTCGTTCAGTTCCTCGGTTGAAACCTGCGTCCAGTCGTTGACAATCTGCGACCGCCGCGGCTGACCGTACTTTTTCTTAATCTCGGTCAGTTGCCCGATGATGACCGCTTTCTGCCGCAACTCGTCTCCCAGAATTTCTTCCATTTCGGCAATTTCTTTCTGGAGCCCCTCAATGTCGGAAATGCGGTTCAGGATGTATTCGCGGTTCAGGTTGCGCAACTTGATGTCGGCAATGAAATTCGCCTGAATCTCGTCGATGTCAAAGCCTTTCATCAGGTTCGGCACCACGTCCTCGTCCTTTTCGGTCTTGCGGATGATGCGGATTGCCTTGTCAATATCAAGCAGAATTTTTCCGAGCGCCAACAGCAGATGGAGGCGGTCTTTTTTCTTTTGCAGGTCGAATTCCAACTCCCGCCGCAGACAGCCGAGACGGAACCGAATCCATTCCGAAAGAATCCCAATCAGCCCCATCGTGCGCGGGACCGAATCAATCAGTACGTTGAAGTTGCATTTGAAACTGTCCTCCAGCGGAGTCTGGCGGAAGAGTTTTGCCATCAACTTGTCGGGATCAACACCCTTGCGGATGTCCAAGGTCAGTTTGAAGCCGTTGAGGTCGATTTCGTCGCGGAAATCGGTGACCTCTTTCAGTTTGCCCTCTTTGTAAAGCGCCGTCAGTTTCGCCTGAATCAGTTCAATCGTCGTGGAGTAGGGGATCTGCACGATTTCAATGCAGTTGTTGGTCTTGTCGTAGACGTAGCGCGCCCGCAGACGGACCGAGCCTTGCCCCGTTTCGTAAATCTGCTTCATCTGCTCGCGGTCGTAAAGAATCATGCCGCCGCCCGAGAAATCGGGAGCCTTGATGATTTCCATCAACTTGTCCACGGTCAGGTTCGGCTTGCGGAGCAGAGCAATCGTCCCGTCGCAGACCTCGGCAAGGTTGAACGAGCAGATGTTGGAAGCCATGCCGACCGCAATGCCCATGTTGGGCATGACCAGAATGTTCGGGAACGTGGTGGGGAGCAGGAGCGGCTCTTTCATCGTCGCGTCGTAGTTGTCCACCATGTCCACGGCGTTCTTGTCAATGCCGCCGAACAGTTCGGTGCAAATCGGGTCGAGTTTGCATTCGGTGTAACGCGCCGCCGCGTACTTCATGTCGGAGGAATACTGCTTGCCGAAAGACCCCTTGGAATCCACGAGCGGATGCAGAAGCGTCGCGTTGCCGCGTGTCAGACGGACCATCGTTTCGTAAATGGAGGCGTCGCCGTGCGGGTTCAGGCGCATGGTCTGACCGACGATATTCGCGCTTTTGGTCCGCGGACCCGTGAGAAGCCCCATTTTGTACATCGTATAAAGCAGTTTGCGGTGCGCGGGCTTCAGACCGTCGATTTCGGGAATCGCGCGCGAGACAATGACGCTCATGACGTAAGGCATGTAGTTCTTTTCAATCGTCTCGGTAATCGGCTGGTAAACGATGGGGGCATAGTGAATGACTTTTTCTTCTTTCTTTTTCGCCATGTCGAATCGGAGGTTCCTTTCTGTAAGTTGTCGTCGGAGGTGCGGTCAGCGGATTTCGCGCACGGTATGCGCCGCCGCGCGAATCATGCGGTTATAGAGTGCCAGACCCAATCCCTCCTGCGGCGGGAGATGGGCGTAAATGATTTCCGCATCGGAGCGGTCCGCCTGCCGCAGGGCGGTAAAGAGACGGTGTGCCTGCGTGGCGAGGTCGTCCCGCGCGCCAACGGGAATCAGCCCCGCGGGCGAGAGTGCGGCGCATTCCTCGTCGTAGCAAAGAATCGCGCACTTGCGGGTCGCCTGTTCCGCGCGCAGGAAAGCGAGAATCTTTTCCTCGTCCCCGTGAAGCAGGACCACCGGTGCGTCGGGCGCGTAGTGGCGGTACTTCATCCCGGGGGAGAGCGGGCGCTCGTTGGCGGCAAGTTGATGGGTTACCGCGTCGGCAACCGTCACGTGGTCGCAGGCCATGCAAAGCGCGTCGTATGTAATTCCGCCCGGGCGCAGGAGCGTCAGGCTGTCGCCGTCAATCTTGACGATGGTGGACTCCAGTCCGATTTCGCTTTCGCCGCCGTCAAGGATCATATCCACGCGTCCGTTCATGTCATGTGCGACATCGGCGGCGCAGGTAGGGGAGGGTTTGCCCGAAAGGTTTGCGGACGGCGCGGCAATCGGGAAGCCGCACAGTGCAATCAGGCGGTGCGCAACGGGGTGCGAGGGACAGCGGACCGCCACGGTTTCCAGTCCGCCCGTGGTTGCAAGCGGAATGATGTCCCGCCGCGGCAGAATGACCGTCAGGGGACCGGGCATAAACGCTTTCGCAAGGCGGTAATAGATGGGGTTGGTGACGGCGTACTTCTCCGCGTCTGCAGGCTCCGCGATATGAATGATGAGTGGGTTATCGGAGGGTCTGCCCTTTGCCGCGTAGATTTTTTTGGACGCTTCCGCGTCGGTTGCGTCGCCGCCGAGACCGTACACGGTTTCGGTCGGGAACACGACCAAACCGCCGTGGCGCAGGACGTCCGCTGCGCGCCGCAAATCGCTCTCCTGCCTTGCGGGGTCGCTTACAACAACGATTTCAGTTTTCAAGTGTTCTCCTTTTAAGACGGTTTAAGACCTTGGGACTCTGTCCCAAGCCCTGCTTAGGGGACTTCTTAAGGAAGAAGTAACGCTTCGCTACTGACAGTTGCTATGCAACTGTCACCCCTAAGAACCTTCAAGACCTTCAACCAAGGGGGATTTTTACCCCTTTCTTTTTGTAGTGCAGATTCTGATGTAGCCATATTCCGTGCTACTATTTCCGGCTGCTCCGAGCCAAATCCCGTCGAGCGGGATTTGTACGGCGGCAACTTGTTGCCTCGCCTCATCTCCGCTACCGGATAGAAAAAGTTCAGGTTAGTTGATAATCGAAGCGGAACGACACGCGGGCCGTTCCCTACGGATGACGGACCCTAAAAAGATATAGTATCTTCTGAAAAATAAGGTTTGTAGGGAACGACCCATGTGTCGTTCCGCTTCGGGTGATAGATACATTCCTATGATGAGGGCGAATCATGCAGGTAAACCGCAACTCAAAGTTATATTTTCCATGTTTGCACTGCGTATAGAAGGCTTCCCCTCGGGGGGGAGCTGTCGCGCAAGCGACTGATGAGGGGGGATAAATTTGCTCTCGCAAAGCAGGAGAGATGAATCCGCACAAAAAATCCGAACAGATGTGCAATTTACCCCCCGCAATTTTCCTCTTTCAATTTTTCCGCCGATTCGGCGGTTGCGAGTGCGTCAATCATCCCGCCGATGTCGCCGTCGAGAAAGCGGTCGAGGGAGTGGAGGGAAAGCCCGATGCGGTGGTCGGTCACGCGTCCCTGCGGGTAGTTGTAGGTCCGGATGCGTTCACTGCGGTCACCCGTTCCAACCTGCCCGCGGCGGTCGGCGGCAATCCGGTCGTCACGTTCCCGCAGAGCGCGGTCGTAAAGGATGGTCCGTAACATTACCATCGCCTTGTCGCGGTTTTTGAACTGGCTCCGCTCCTCCTGACATTCCACCACAATGCCCGTCGGCTTGTGCGTCAGGCGCACGGCGGATTCGGTCTTGTTGATGTGCTGACCGCCCGCGCCGCTGGACTTGCAGGATTCAAAAATCAGGTCGGCGGGGTTGATGGCAACGTCCACTTCCTCCGCCTCGGGCAGGACCGCCACCGTTGCCGTGGAAGTCTGGATGCGTCCCTGCGATTCGGTGAGCGGGACCCGTTGCACGCGGTGTACGCCGCTTTCAAAGCGGAAACGGGAATAAGCCCCGCTGCCCTCCACCGAAAAGACCACCTGACGGAACCCGCCGAGTTCGGTCGGCGTCTCGCTCATCATCCGACAGACAAAACCGGCACTCACCGCGTACATATTGTACATCCGGTAGAGGACCGCTGCAAACAGTGCCGCTTCCTCGCCGCCCGCACCCGCACGGATTTCAATCATCACGTTCTTTTCATCGCGCGGGTCGCGGGGGAGGAGCAGGAGCGTCAGTTCCCGTTCGCGTTCCTCTGCCGCCGCACGCGCGTTGCGCAGTTCTTCGTTTGCAAGGTCGTGCAACTCCGCGTCCCCGCTCTCCAGAAGTGACAGCGCTTCGGCAATGCGGTCCTGCGTAACTTTCCATGCGCGGTAAGCCTCGGTTACAGGGGTCAGGGACTTGTAATCTTTCATGATGCCGCGCAGTTTTTCGGGGTCGGAAGCAACTGCAGGGTCGGACATCGAAGCCTCCAGTCCGCGGTAGCGCTCCTCCGTCTCCCTCAGACGCATCAGCAGTGCCTCGGTCATCAGAAGTGATAGAACGCGACGAACGCGCGGTACGCCTCGTAAAGGTCGGTTTTTGCAATCACCTCGTAGGGCGCGTGCATTGAAAGCACCGGAACACCGAGGTCGATGGTGTCAATGTTGTGGTTTGCCATGAACTTTGCAATGGTTCCGCCGCCGCCCACGTCGATTTTACCGAGTTCGCAGGTCTGCCAGACCACGCCCGCGCCGTTCAGGCAACGGCGTACCCAACCAACCAGTTCGGCGGAAGCGTCCGAAGTCCCGCTCTTGCCGCGTGCGCCGGTAAACTTGCACATTGCCACGCCGCAGTTGATCAGCGCCGCGTTGCGCTTCTCATAGACCTCGTCAAAATTCGGGTCGTAGGTCGCCCCAACGTCGCTGGAGAGACACTTGGAGTTCGCGCGGACCGCTGCGTCGTTTCCGCCCAATTCCTGTGCCAGTGCGTGAATCAGGTCGAGAATCAGACTGCACTGCATTCCGCTGACACCCTCACTGCCGATTTCTTCCTTGTCGGCGAGAATGCACATCGTGGTGTGGACCGTCTCGTCCGCGTCAATCTGCGCGGTGAGCGACGGATAGGCACAGCAACGGTCATCGTGACCGTAGCCGCAAATCATCGAGCGGTCAAAACCGACGTCGCGCGACCGCCCCGCAGGAACGATGCAAAGTTCCGCCGACTGGAAGTCCGCCTCGGTGATGCCGTATTTTTCGTTGAGGTAGGCAAGTACGTTCGCTTTCACCGCGTCTTTCTCCTCGCCGTCCAGCGGGCGACTGCCGACCAGAACGTTCAGTTTCTCCGCCGAGAACGCCGTTCCGACGGGCTTTGCGTTGTCCGCCGCCGCAAGGTGCGGGAGCAGGTCGGTGATATACATCGCAGGCTCGTCCTCGTTCTCGCCGACCGTGATGTTCACGACTTCACCGTCCTCACGGACCACCACGCCGTGAAGCGCCAGAGGCATTGCGAGCCACTGATACTTGCGAATACCGCCGTAGTAGTGGGTCTTGAGGAACGCCATGCCACTGCTTTCAAACAGCGGGTTCTGCTTCAGGTCGAGACGGGGGGAGTCGATGTGCGCGCAGGTGATGCGGATGCCCTCGTTAATCGGCTCTGACCCCACGCGGAACACGAACAGATTCTTGCCGCGGTTGTTGTAGTAGAGTTTGTCGCCAACCGTAATTTTGTCGCCGAAGCGATAGGGGCGATAGCCTGCCGCCTCTGCCATCTTCACGCCGAGCAGGACTGCCTCGCGCTCGGTTTTTGCGCCGTCCAGAAACTTCATGTAGCCCGTCGCATAGTCGTAAGCCTTGCGCACGATTTCTTCGCCCGCGGCTTCAAATACCGTCTTTTTCTCGTAAACGTTCGGATTTTTTTCCTGTGTGTCTGCCATAATCGATTCTCCTTTATCCCTGAAAATAGAGTTGTGTATACATTTTTTGCCCCTTGACCGCACCCGAGACGAATTTCGCCACCGTGCTGTCGGGGATTTTTGTCAACTTGCCCTGCTTGTTCAGACAGGCAGGGTCAAGCACCCATTTGTCAACCGTGTCGGTCCCCGCGCGCCACGCGGCATAAACCGGTTCCCACATTCCGTACCGTCCGTAAAGCGCGGAGAGCAGAGCGCACCCGGCACGCAGATTGGTCACGGGGTCGTAGAGCATTCCGTCCTCGGGCGCGTCCTCGTGCAGAATGTCCGAATAGATTGTGCGGAACCGCTCGGGGGTCAGACGGAACAGTCCGATGCCGCCGTCTGCGTCCTGCCCGCCGCTGTCAAAACCGCTTTCGATGCGGATGACGCTCCAGACCACCGCTTCGGGAATGCCCGCTTCCTCCGCCACGGCGGAAACCGATTCGCGGTAAGCCGCGGGACGGTCGTATTTGTGCTTTTCGATTGCCGTTGCAATGCCGTCAAAGGCGAAGCCGAACCCCACCGACAGCAGAATCAGCAGAAAGAATGCAACGAGCCGGCGGGAAGTGAGTTTCATTCCCCAATCACCCCCGTTTCCGAAAGAATCCGCCGTACCGATGCGGCAGGCAGGTCCGAGCCTCCGTTGTTTTCGATGACGTAATCGGAGTGCGTGCGAAAAAAACTGTCGGGCTTCTGCGCCGCCATGCGCGCACGCGCGGCTTCCTCGGAAATCCCATCCCGCGCCATGATTCGCCCGAGACGAATCTCGGGGGAGGCAAGGACCGAAACAATGATGTTGCAAAGCCCGTCCGCACCCGCTTCAAACAGTTGCGGTGCGTCAAAGACCGCCGCAGGGCAACCGTCCTCCTGCAAAAGGCGCAACCGTCGGCGCACGTCCGACATGATGTAGCGGTGGGAAATACCGTTCAGCACATCCAGTTCGGCGGGGTCGGAAAAGACCAACCTGCTCAGTGCCTGTCGCGAAAGCGTCCCGTCGGGCGCGAGAATTTCCCGCCCGAAATGCCGTACCAATTCCGAAAGACAGTCCGAGGGCGGAATCAGCAATTCGCGGTAAATGCGATCTGCGTCGAGAACCGGAAGCCCGAACGAGGCAAACAGCCCCGCAACCGTGGTTTTTCCGGCACCTGTCGGACCGGTCAGTCCAATCGTCAGCATGGCGGCACCGTCCCAAGCGACATCGGGTGTTCGCTCACCGCCGAGATGACCCGCTGAACTTCCGCCCCGTCCGAAAGGGAGGGCGAGAACGGGCGGTTTTCCGCCACTGCCGAAAGGAATGCGTACATGGAGTACAGATGCCCGTATAACCATCCCGTGGGCGCTTTCGGCGAGGGGAATATCATGTTCGGATAGCGCCCGACGCATTCTATGCGCGTGTAGCCTTTGGAGCCGCCGAGCGGAGCGTCGGGGAGCGTCGCGTCGTAAAAGTACAGCCAGTCCGGCTCCATCAGGGAGAATTTCAGCGCGCCGGACCGCCCGAAGATTTCAAAGGACAGGTCGTCGTTCGCCCCGACCGTTACTTTGCTGAATTCCATCGTTCCGAATACGCCGTCCGCTGTTTCCGCGTTCATGTAGAACGCCTCGTCCGCATTCGTGCGCCATTCGTTGCCGTTGCGGTCAAGGTGCGTCGGACAAACGATCTGCGCGTGTCCCGCAACGCGGATCATCCGCCCGCAAAGCCATGACATCAGGTCAATGACGTGCGAGCCGAGGTCAAACAGCGTCCCGCCGCCGCAGATGTCGCGATTCTGCTTCCACCCTGCGCGCCGCGCAGGGTCAAGACAACTGTTGTGTCGGTAGACCGCATGGTAACTGACGAGGTCCCCGAGCCGTCCCTCGTCAAGGAGTTGCTTGGCGCGCATGACGGGCGCCAACCAGCGGTTGTTGAACACCATCCCGCAGGTCCTGCCGTATGCCGCTTCCAGTGCGGCAAGTTCGTCCGCTTCCTCCCGCGTCAGACAAAGCGGCTTTTCGCACAGAACGTGCTTGCCCGCCGCCAATGCCTTTTTCACCGTTCGGAAATGGCAATTGTTCGGCGTGCAGACGTCGATGACGTCAATGTCGGGATTCCCGATGAGAACGTCCTCGTCTGCCGTTGCAATCGGAATGCCGAATTCCTCCGCCACGCGGCGGGACTTTTCGGGTGAGGTCGTGCAGACCCCCTCCGTGACCGCGCGAAAGGAAAGTTCCCCGAAGAAGAACGGGAGGTTCCGGACCGCCCATGTGTGGGTCCTGCCCATGGAGCCGAAGCCAATCAACCCGATTCGCAAGCATTTCTGTTCTGCCATAGCAACCGCCTTTCCGTCTGTTTTGTTACGGGATAAACCGTACCTCTCTATATATTATACCGCATTTTCTTTGATTTTTCAAGAGGGCGGGTAAGATTTTTTCAACCTGTTGTATAAGGAAAGAGAAAGTGATGAACCGGACCGTTGCGGCGGAAATAAAAAATGCCGAAATGCTACTTTCCTTGATTTTCCAAATTGAACAGGGGATAAAATGAGGTGAAAACACCAATAATAGGACTAAACCCAAGAAAATTCCCATTTGGAGGCAACTATGAAAGCAACCGGAATTGTCCGTCGGATCGACGATCTCGGACGCGTGGTGATTCCTAAAGAAATCCGACGCACCATGCGTATCCGTGAGGGCGACCCGACACAGACAACATTGACACCCATCAACCGGTTTTGCTACGCAGTGCTTGAAATGGGAAAGCGGATTGGACATCGGGAAAGTAGCGATAGATAATCCTGCATGATTATATCATTGGAATATATCATAGTGCTTTAAGGCAATACCGCGCAATCCGCGATTGGCACACTCGCTCGCGCTTTTCCCGTCATACTTCACAAAAATCCTTGCCTGTAGCACGGCTACAGCCTGCGAATTTTTGTATCGTCTGACGAAAAAATCGACTTCGTGATTGCACCATCGGGATTACGCGGTATTGCCTTAAGAAGCCATCTTTACGATGGCTTCAGATTACTGACAAAGGTCTCAGGACTCTCGTTCTGAGACCTTTGTCGTACTTTACAAGTATTCGTATAAGTGACATCATAGAGGTATAAAAAGAAGCACGGAGGAGTGCCAATGTTTACGGAAAGAAGCGGAAAGCAAAACAGACTTGAAATGGTAGTGTTAGAGGAACTTGTGCCGCAGGATCACCTTTTGAGAAAGATCGATGCGACCGTAGATTTCAGTTTTATCAACAAGATCTGAAAGCCGTATTATTGTGAGAACAACGGCCGCCCGGCTATCGAGCCGGAGGTTCTTTTTCGTATGTTGTTCATAGGATATTTGTATGGTATCCGAAGTGAAATAAGACTGCTCAAGGAGATTGAGGTAAACGTAGCCTACCGGTGGTTCATCGGTTACGATCTAACCGAAAAGCTCCCCGATGTAAGCGTGATCCGGCAGAACAGACTCCGCAGATACAAGAATACCGACGTTCCTCAGCAGATATTCGACGAGATCGTTCGTCAGGCAATGGCAAAGGGACTTGTAGGAGGAAAGATTCTATATTCGGACAGTACACACCTGAAAGCCAAGGGCGACAGATGTGCAAATTGTCCGAAACGGGGGGATGTTTCAGTGCGAAGCAGGAAAGAAAGAGCTTACGCTGTCACGTATGGGAAGATTTCAAGGATATGGCGTATGCCTTTACCCATACGGAAAAGGGTAAGAGTATTTACAAGAGAAGAAAGGAAACGGTGGAGCGTAGCTTTGCCGATTCCAAAGAATTACACGGCCTCCGTTATTGCCGTATGCGGGGGCTTTCTAAGGTTGCCGAGCAATGCCTGCTTACTGCCGCCGTGCAGAATATGAAGAAAATAGCTCGCCTGTGCCGGAGGGGTACCTCCAATTCCTTTATGCTTCTTCTCTGCTTTTGCAAAAATACAAAGCCCGTCTCGCACTTGAGATGGGCTTTGTCAGTAATCTGAAACGACCGGTCCTCCTTAAGGGGACTGGTCGTTCTTTTCGGAAACCGCTCGGCTTTTGCTGCTTTGCGGTACAACAAAATACTTGGGGGGGCTCCGGTGTTGAAGCAGCAAAATGCAACAAATTCCCGTATCTGAACGGGTGCGGTTCAAAAGTTATTACGAATTGCATCCGGTAAATTTCAAATATCCATTGACAAAACAACATTCTTATAGTATAATATAGAGTGTAGAATTTTAGGGAGAAATATTTTTGCGGATATTTTTTTCTTGAAGTTGAGTTCTTTATGACCTGCTCATAACTGACCGGATTGGAGTCAGTGGTTGGAAGTAAACGATGAAGTGAGGAGAAAAGATGGCGTTTCAAAGGAAAAACACAATCAAGAAGTTTGACAAAAAGGTATGGCTTGCCACGCCGACCATGCACGGCGAAGAGTTGAAGTACATCGCGGAAGCCTATGAAACGAACTGGATGTCCACCGTGGGCGAAAATATCAATGAAGTCGAACGCATTGCCGCCGAAAAAGCCGAGATGAAATATGCAGTGGGGCTTTCGTGCTGTACGGCAGCACTTCATCTTTGCGTGAAATCCGCAGGAGAAAGATTGTACGGAAAGCCTGCCATCAGCCATGGCGCATTGGAAGGCAAGCAGGTGTTCTGCTCGGATATGACCTTTGACGCAACACTCAATCCCGTTGTTTATGAAGGCGGGATTCCGGTGTTCATCGATACGGAAGCCGAATCGTGGAATATGGACCCCGTGGCGCTTGAAAAAGCCTTTGAGACGTATCCGGACGTAAAACTGGTTGTTTGTGCGGAGTTGTACGGCTTCCCGGGACATATCGACAGAATTAAGCAAATCTGCGAACGCCACGGCGCACTTTTGATTGAGGATGCCGCCGAAGCAATGGGTGCAACTCTGAACGGAAAACAGTGTGGGTCTTTCGGGGATTATTCCGCCCTCAGTTACAACGGCAATAAGATTATTACAGGCTCCGCCGGCGGTTGCCTCCTGACAAATGAGATAGACGTGGCAAACAAAGTGCGGAAATGGTCTACGCAGGCAAGAGAGAACGCACCGTGGTACCAGCATGAGGAAGTCGGTTACAACTATCGGATGAGCAACGTGTTGGCGGGAGTCATTCGCGGTCAGTACCCGCATCTGGAGGAGCATATCGCGCAGAAAAAAGCGGTTTACGAGCGCTACCGTGAGGGACTCAAGGATTTGCCAATCCGGATGAATCCGATTATCGACGGCGCAAAGCCGAACTACTGGCTGTCGGCGCTGGTTATTGATAAAGAATATATGTGCCGTCAGGTCAGAGATGACATGAAAGCATTGTATGTCCCCGAAAGCGGGAAAACATGCCCGACGGAAATATTGGAAGCGATTACATCCATCAATGCGGAGGGCAGACCCATCTGGAAACCGATGCACATGCAACCGATGTATCGGATGCACGAAACCATCGGCAGAGAGGGAACACTTCGGTGCCGTACCAACGCCTATATTGCGGGCGGTGTTACGGACGTCGGAGCAGATATTTTCGAGCGCGGTTGTTGCCTGCCGAGCGATAATAAGATGACGGAAGAGGAGCAGGAGCGAGTGATAGAGGTCATCCGTGCTTGCTTTGAATGATTGTAACATAGGAGTACGGTATGTACGCAAAGTTTTGGAAACGGTTCTTTGATTTCACCCTGTCCCTGCTCGCGCTGATTGTACTGTCGCCGATTCTCCTGATTCTGACTGTGGTCGGTGCGATTGCGATGAGGGGGAATCCGTTCTTTACCCAGTTGAGACCGGGGAAGAAAGGGAGGGACGGGAAAGAAAAGATATTCCGCCTGATTAAATTCCGGACGATGAGCAATAAACGGGACCGGAACGGGAATCTGTTGCCCGATGCCGACAGACTGAACGGATACGGAAAGTTTTTGAGGGCTACATCCCTCGACGAGTTGGGCGAACTTCTGAATATTATGAAAGGCGATATGTCGATTGTAGGGGAAAGAGATATAATAGTAACAACCAAGAAAAACATAGTGTTTTCAAGGGTTGTTGCGGCTAATTCAGTTTCGTTATAAGGTTTTGTATATAACGGTTGGGTAGGCAAAAACAGCCGATGAGAACAAAATGGCTTCTTGATTGCTTATTTTGACCCAATCTGATAAGCGTACAAAATTTTATAAGGAGGTTGAATTAGCCGAGGATGCTTGACATCGCTCGGCTATTCGTCGTGCTGCAAAGGATACAGTGTTTCATAATATGACTACATAAACCGGAATATCGGATAGATGCGATGCAATAAAGGTTTTGTGTAGTCTGTGGTACGAGAGTATCCGGACTTTTTTGTATTTAGAATGTTGCATATCAGATTAAAATGCCGGAAAAAGGAGGCAAGCTATGACAATTAAATTTATGTTCAATTCCCCAAATGATGCAAGCCTCCTGTATGTTTGCACAGAAGAAACAGGCGAATTACCCTTTGGCGGTGAAGATACAGTCCAGGTAGAGATAAGACGTTCAAAGGAATACAGCGAATCTATCCTTGAGGATGTGAAAGCCTGCGTTGCCGGATTTACGGAATATAAGTATCTTGGTTGTCGAGAGCGTATTGCCCGTGAAGCATATCAGCTTACGATAAGCGGCATAACCTATGAAGTTTTCTTTGTGTTTGACAAGCGTGAGGAAAACAACATCCAACTGCACATCGAAATTGAATCTCCTACTATAGAAAGTCCCGATTTTGAGACAAGGTACAACAAGACTTTAGAACTGTTGAAACTTGCTTTGAAAAATCGGGTCAGCAGGGACTGGCAAAGCTGTACTTGGTTGATCGATGATCAATCGGAGTATTTGTGTGCCGAATTGTACCCTCATTTCTTCAGACTTGAAAATCGCATACGAGCTTTTGTAAACGAAGTTTTGATTCAGCACATGGGACAGAACTGGCTGAATTACCCAGGGCTTGAACAGTACAAAGAATCTATTAGAGGAATGGAAAATTCATTCAAGCAAACAGTTCCTCAATTTGCCAATATCAATTCTTCTCTACTCTCAATGACATTGGAGATGCTTTCTGAATTGATGCAGGATGCAAAAGTGTACAGTAGCAATACTGTACTAACATCTGCAGACATATCAATGATAAATGAACACTTGAAAGGACAAAACACAAAGGCGGCAAGAGATTTTATCAGGAAAAAGCGGGACATTGAGATTGATTTATGGAACGATGTATTTTCACAGTATTTTACCGATCCAGATCAATTTGTAACTGAGCTAAAGCAATTTACTAAAAGCCGTAATCATATAGCGCATAACAAACTGATTACCCTTGCTGTTTTTTATCAAATATATAACGAATTATCTATCTTTGGCACGAATGTACAAACCGCAACTGCTGAATTTGAACGTAAAAATGCTTCGGAAGAACTGCTGGATACTTGGCAGTATGAGCAGGAGCAGGAGGAATACGACGAGCAGTCTTTGCGTGAACGCATCTTCGGTGAGACTGGGGTAGAAATACGTGATGAAGATGAAATCTACGAACTGTTTTGTCAGACTGTAACCGAGCTGTATGATACCCTTTGGGATCGGTATCATTATGACCCGTGCTTTGATGTTTCTGATATGGAAATACCTGTAAAAGATGGTACAACAAAAGTGTGCGTTGTAAAGAGTAACGCATCTGATGAAGAATTAACCTTGTATGTTTCGATTGTGCTTGATGACGATATGGACTCATCGAGCTACTTGACCATTGAAGCCAAGCACGGCGAGGATGTAATCGCTAAGGTTGAATGTACTTACCACAACGGTGAAGGACATGAAGGCGAAGAAGGTCTATGTGTTGCTGACAGTGATTCGGAATATATCGATACTGAGGTTCACGATTTTCTTGAAGATTTGATTGACTATATTGAGGAAGATCTGAACCCTTATGTGAAGCAAGTGGCGGCTATGGAGTATGAGTGTGGCAGACACAGCGGCACATCTCCTGTTGCGGATTTTGCTTGCCAGGAATGTGGCAAAGACGGTGTGTCTATCACCGAAGATTTATTACCAATCGGAAAATGCTGTTATTGCGGTTATGAGAATGAGTATTATGTATGCGAACTCTGCGGAACCGTGTATGACGATATGGGCGGCGATGAGCATCTATGTAATGGGTGTATGCCGAGAGATGATTAAAATTGGATTTGAAGGGTGGAAAACATCGTGAATAAAAACTTACTGATTGTTGGAGCAGGTGCGTATGGTGTTGTTGCATCGAATATTGCACATGAAATGGGATGCTTTGAAAAAATAGATTTCGTCGATGATGGAAATGAGTCTACGCCAACGGGCGAAAAAGTGATTGGAAAAATAAAAGACCTTGCAGAACTAAATTGTGAGTATAGCAATATTGTTGTTGCCATTGATTCGCCTGATATTAGATTAAATCTATTAACTAAGATACAAGAAGAAACAAGTTATAGAATTGTAACTCTGGTTTCTCCGAAAGCGTATGTTGCTCCGTCTGCTCAAATCATGCCGGGATGTATCATTGAGCCAATGGCAGTGATTCAATCCATGTCACACTTGGCTATCGGTTGTTTTGTTTCCTCAGGTGCAGTTGTGAATTACGCAAGTATGTGTTGTGATGGCGTTCATGTAGAAGCTAACTCCACCATAGCAGCATCAACATTGGTTCCTGCCGGAACAAGAGTAAAATGCGGTGAAGTATTTGACAGAAAAACGATGGATATAAATGATTTCTTCTTCAACCCTGAAGAATGGACAAAAAGAATGAATGAGTTAAAAAAATCTATCGAGATGCGTACCCCTGTTCCGATTAGCGGTCAACTCTACAACTTCGATGATGTTATGTGAGGTTAAGTATGTATAAGCATTTTATAAAACGCTTACTTGATATTGTATTGTCTGTGCTTGGTATTGTGATTTGTTGCATACCAATGCTTATTATTGCCATAGCAATTAAAATTGACTCGCCCGGTCCGGTAATATTCAAGCAGAAACGCTTGGGTTACAAAGGCAAGGTGTATGAGATTTGGAAATTCAGATCCATGTGTGTTGGTGCCGAACAAACCGGGTCCGGTGTGTACTCGGGCAAGGGAGATGCCCGTGTCACTCGCGTTGGCAATATTCTCCGTAAAACAAGTCTTGATGAGCTCCCGCAATTCTTTAATACGCTTGTTGGAAGCATGAGCTTCGTGGGACCAAGACCCCCGATGACCTATCACCCATGGTCCTGGGAAGAATATACGGATGAGCAGCGCCGTATGTTTGATGTTCGTCCGGGTATTACCGGCTGGGCGCAGGTAAACGGTCGCAAAGGGGTTGAGTGGAATCGCAGAATCGAAATGAATGTTTGGTATGTGGATCATGTGTCTTTTTGGTTGGATTTGAAAATCATGTGGCTCACTGTTTGGAAAGTTGTATCCAATGCAGATAACGAAAATACAGGTGCTACAGTTACAAAGTCTGATACGGTTGAACAGAAAGAGACGGTAAATAAATAATGGCATTGAAGCTTATGTACATAACAAACCGTCCGGAGATTGCACAAATTGCTGAGACGGCAGGAGTAGACAGAATATTTATTGACCTTGAATATATCGGTAAGGCAGACCGTCAGGGTGGCATGGATACTGTGCAATCCCGTCATACACTTGATGATGTCAAAAAAATCTCTGAAGCGATTACAACCGCAGAATTGCTTGTTCGAGTAAATCCCATTCATGATGCAAGAGAGGCGTATGCTTCATCAGAGGAAGAAATTGGTACGGCGATTGATAACGGTGCCGATATTGTCATGCTTCCGTTTTTCAAAACAGTGGATGAGGTAAAACGATTTCTTTCCGCTGTGGGAGGACGTGCAAAGACAATGTTATTGCTTGAAACGCCAGAAGCCGTGGATATTGTGGATAATTTGTTGTGCCTTGAAGGAATTGACTCTATACATATCGGGCTTAATGATTTGAGTTTGGGATACGGAATGAAGTTCATGTTTGAACTGCTGACCGATGGAACGGTTGAACGGCTGTGTACGAAAATACGAGAGAAGAATATACCGTATGGGTTTGGTGGAATTGCTTCACTTGGAAAGGGAATGGTTCCGGCTGAAATGATAATAAAAGAGCATTATCGGCTTGGCTCAACATGCGCAATATTATCCCGTAGCTTCTGTAATGTTGACAAGATAAACCACATGGGGGTTATCAGTTCCACTTTTGTGAATGGCATTAGAGAAATACGGGAATTTGAAGCGGAATGTGAGAAGCATATCGGTTACTTTATAAACAATAAATTTGAATTAGAAAACATAGTGAAAACAATTGTCGGATGAGGAAATATAATGAACTTACTTGTGACAGGAGCATTTGACTGTACGGAAAAAGAATTGAATATGTTGCGTGAGCTTGGTCACAATGTGGTTTTTATGCAACAGGAAAAGGCACCATTGCCTTGTGATGCTGATTGGGTAGAGGGTATTATCGGAAACGGCATTTTTCTCAGTCATCCGATAGAGCAGTTTACATCCTTGAAGTATATCCAACTCACAAGTGCCGGATTTGACCGTGTTCCGATGGATTATGTAAAGGAACATGGGATAGAAATACATAATGCCCGTGGTGTTTACAGTATTCCTATGGCAGAGTTTGCACTTTGTGGCGTGTTACAGCTTTATAAGCAAAGCGAATATTTTCTTAAAAATCAAAAAGTACATAAGTGGGAAAAACATCGTGGTCTGTTAGAGCTTTACGGAAAGCAGGTTTGCATAGTTGGCTGCGGAAGCGTGGGAACAGAGTGTGCAAAGCGATTTAAAGCATTTGGTTGCTCTTTGGTGGGAGTAGATATCAAGCCTTATCAAAATGAGCTATATGACACAATGTTGCCGCTTGATAGCCTTGATGATGCTCTGACGAAGGCAGATGTAACGGTTCTTACATTGCCGCTTACCGAAGACACACGGCGGTTAATAAACGAAGACCGTTTTACCGCAATGAAGCACGGCGCGGTGCTTGTCAATATTGCTCGTGGAGCGATTATTGATACAGATGCGTTGATTGTAGCTCTAAACACACATCTTAGAGGTGTTGTATTGGATGTATTCGATGACGAGCCGCTTTATGAAAGTTGTCCACTGTGGGACATGGAAAACGTGATTATTACGCCGCATAATAGTTTTGTGAGTGACGGCAATCACGCTCGGATGCTTGATGTCATAATGAATAATTTGGAGAGGACTGCAACATGAAAAAAATCTGTATCATCACCACCATGTGGTCATCCATAAACAATTGGATCAAACCATTTTTAAATGAGTATGCAAACCGTGGTGTGGATGTGTCCATTGTCTGCAACATGGACGCTGAGTACGAAAAAAAGCTAAAAGAAGAATACCCCTTTGTCCATACATATCCGATACCCTTCCCCCGAGGCATCAGTGTCTTCGGTTCTCTAAAAAGCATACGGCTTTTAACGAAGCTTTTCAAGAAAGAAAAATTTGATATGGTTCAGTATTCTACCCCAAATGCAAGTATGTATGGGGCTGTGGCTTCCAAGCTGGAGAAAATCCCTGTCAGACTGTACTGCCAGTGGGGCATGGTGTATGTGACAATGAGTGGTATCAAGCGGAAGGTTTTCAAGACCATTGAGCGTATGGTTTGCTGTCTTTCCACCCAGATTCAGCCCGACAGTGAGGGCAATTTGCAGTTTTGCAGAGAACAAGGATTTTACGACGAATCAAAAAGTCTTGTCATATGGAATGGCAGTGCAAAAGGACTTGATTTAACTGCTTTTGATGTTTCCAAAAAGGCAGAATACTCAAAAGAAATCAAAGAAAAATATAATATTCCCGAGGATGTTCCCGTAATCGGTTTTGTGGGCAGGCTTGGAAAAGAAAAAGGCTGTAATGAGCTTTTTAGAGCTTTTAAGGCATTAAAAGAACAGTTTTCTACGCTTAAACTTCTTTTCGTTGGACCGATTGAAAAAGAAGACACCATTGAACCGGAGCTTCTTGCCTATTTCCGTGAGAGCGATGATATTATCAAAACCGGACGTGTAACGAATGTGGAGAAATATACCTCTGCAATGGATGTTTTTGTCTTGCCGAGCTACCGTGAAGGCTTTGGTATGAGTGTGATTGAAGCGTCTGCTATGGAGGTGCCGGTGGTTGTTACCAAATATCCCGGTCCGTCCAGTGCAATGGAAGAAGGCGTTACCGGAATTTCGGTTCCGGTTAAGGATAGTGATGCTTTAACAATCGCCGTTGCAGATTTGCTTGAAAACAGAGAAAAAAGTTTAGCCATGGGACGCGCAGGAAGAATATTTGTAGAGCAGAATTTTGAGCAAAAAGAGTTTATTAAGCGATATATGGAAAATCGGATGAATCTGCTCGGAATTGCAGAAGGACAGGAATGTTAAAAGGAGAGGGGTTATGCCAAAAATTCTGATATGTACCGTTGACGCATGGAATTCAAAGCTGAGTGCAAGCTCTTCAAATACCTTTTCGGCACTGTTTTCTCAATATGATGCACAAGACCTGGCAAATGTGTATATACGCGAGGAGCTTCCGGACAGTAAGGTATGTTCGAAATATTTTCAAATTTCGGAACAGCTGGTGATCAAAAGCCTGATTAAACCGAAAATAAAAACAGGCAGAGAGGTTACTGTTGCGGAAGAAGTCTCAAAAGATGATTTGGATACATTAGAAAGGCACCATGAACTCTATGATAAAAACCGAGTAAAGCGTTCCTATTTCAAGCTTTTTATACGAGAAATCATTTGGTTTTTCGGCAGATGGCACTCAAGAGAGCTTGATGCTTTTTTGGAAGACTTTTCTCCCGATGTTGTCGTTTTCTCTATGGAAGGATATATTCACTTCAATCGAATTTGTCGTTATATCGTAAAGAAAACGGGTGCAAAGGCGATAGGATATTTTTGGGATGACAATTTCACATATGAGCAACTGAAAAATAACCTTGGTTTTCAGATGTTTCGATTTTTCCAAAGAAGAAGTCTGAAAAAGCTTGCAAAATGCACAAATAAATTTTGGGCAATCTCTCCTAAAACAAAAAGAGAGGCAGATGAGTTTTTCGGCGTTGACTCTATCCTTCTTACAAAACCCGTAGATATGCCGGAAAAGAATATTTCTATGGCGGCGGTTTACGAAAAACCATTGAAAATGGTCTATACCGGCAACCTTGCCATAGGAAGAGCTTCCACAATTATTGCCATTTCAAAGGCACTTGACAAGCTTAATGAAAAAGAGAAGTTGATTGAACTCGATGTCTATACGCCTACGGCTCTGACACCCGAAGAATCAAAAGAACTGGGAAACTCTGTTCATGTTTGTCCACCGGTTCCAATGGAGAAAGTCGCCGACATTCAAGAAAAAGCTGATATTCTCCTTTTTGCAGAGGATATTGACGGACCGTTAAGCAAAAAAGCAAGACTTTCTTTTTCCACAAAGATTACAGACTATCTGAGAAGCGGAAAATGTATTTTGGCATTGGGCAACGCAGACACAGCGCCGATGGAATACTTTGCACAGACAGGTTCCGCAATCTGTGTGACCCAAAAAGAAAAAATCGAGGAAGCTTTGCATATGATTTTGAAATCTCCCGAAATTCTTGCGGAATATGCTACAAGGGCATATGAATGCGGAAAAGAAAATCATGACGGAGAAAAAATCCGAGGGATAGTTGAGGAAACAATCGCAGCACTCGTATAACATTCGACTGTATATACCGTGTGTGTTGTTTCGAAAGGAGAGAAGATGAAGACCGTTCAAATCAATGCTACTTGCGGTGCAGGCAGTACAGGAAAGATCTGTTCTGCTGTTGCGTCGCTTCTTGACCAACATAATGTTGAAAATTACATATTTTACAGTTCCGGAAAGACTTCAGACCCTCACGGTAAAAAGTACCATTCCAAGTGGAATGCCAAATTGCAAGCTCTGTGCTCACGTGTGTTCGGTAACTATGGATTCAACACCGTTTTCGCTACCAAGAGGCTCCTGAAGGAGCTTGATGAGATTTCTCCCGATATTGTGCATTTACATAATCTGCACGGACATAATGTGAATCTCACATTGCTTTTTCGTTATTTCAAAAAGCATCCCCAGATCAAAATTTTTTGGACCTTTCACGATTGCTGGGCTTTTACCGGTTACTGTACCTACTTTACAGTGGAAAAATGTGATAAATGGATAACCGGATGTCATAATTGCCCTCAGCGCAGTAAATATAGTTGGTTTTTTGATCGAAGCAGCACGCTTTATAACAGGAAAAAAGAACTGTTTACGGGGCTTGATATGACCGTCATCACTCCATCGGAATGGTTGGCGGAATTGGTAAAGCAATCTTTTTTGAAGAATTATCCGGTCCAGGTAATCAACAACGGTATTGATTTGTCTGTTTTTCAACCGACAAAAAGTGATTTTAGAGAAAAACATAATATCTCACAGGAAAAGTTTATTATACTCGGTGTAGCGTTTGATTGGGAGTTCAGAAAAGGATTGGATGTTTTTATTGAGCTTGCCGATAAGCTACCGGAAGATTATCAAATTGTGCTGGTCGGAACCAATAAGGAAGTAGACCGACAATTGCCGAATAATATTATTTCTATTCATCGCACCAGAAATCAAACCGAGCTTGCCGAAATTTATTCGGCTGCTGATTTGTTCGTTAATCCCACAAGGGAAGAGAATTATCCTACGGTAAATATGGAGTCTATTGCCTGCGGAACACCGGTGTTAACCTTTCGCACAGGCGGAAGTCCGGAAATTATCGATGAAAACTGTGGATGCGTTGTTGACTGTGATGATAAAGAAGATTTAATTAGTAGTATTATTGAAATAAGAAACAGTAACAGGTTTCAGCGGCAAGCATGCCTTGATAAGTCAAGGGCTTTTGATGCGAACGATAGGTTTGCGGAATATATCAAACTTTACGACATGTGAATGGAAGATAAGCAATGATAGTTTGGATTGGAATGTTTGTGTTCATAGTGGGTTTAAAGCTCCTTATGAAAAATTTGCATACAGAAAAGCAGAAAAAGAACTATCTTATGATAGTTGGTTTTACACTTGCTATACTTTTTGCGCTGCGCGGCGAAAACTACGGCAGCGTTTATGATATGCGTGTTTATATGGACTTTTTTGAGCGCACTGCAAACACAGAGTGGAGTAGACTGTTTGTAAATCCCGAATTTGAAGTAGGATTTGTTGTGCTTAACAAACTCTTGTCGTATCTATCCCACAACGGTCGGACAATTGTTGTTTTCCATGCTTTCTTTTGCACTTATTCGGTTTGTAGATTTATATATAAAAACACAAACGAAGTATTTTGGGCGTTTCTGTTTTTCTTTTCACTGGGTAACATGGGCTTTTTCCTTACAGGCATGCGTCAGGCGATTGCGATATGTATTTGTTTGTTTGCCGTTGAAAGGGCAAAAGAGAGAAAGCTGTTTTCGTTTGCAGTTACCTCACTAATTGCTTTCTCCATTCACCAGTCCGCTTTGGTATTTGTCGTCATGTATTTGTTGCTACGTTTGGACATTTTCAAAAGAGACAAAAAGATGATTGTTTTTCCAATCGCGTTTATGATTGCGTTTTCATCTCAAATAATTCGTTTTGGGCAAGTGTTGTCGGACGAGTTACATGCATCAGAAAACGCTACGTTTTCATTTAACGGAATTGTTCCAATTCTTATATATGCCATTACAATTTTTGGTCATATTCTGTTTGTCAAAAACGGAAACGGTAAAACCCAAGATGCGCCATCAATAGAACGTAAAGATCCGTACATAGGATTTTCTATGACGGCAATGGGTCTTGGACTGTATTTCTTAAGATTCTATAATATGGCACTTGAGAGAATTTCGTTCTACTATTTGCAGGGAGCTCCGGTTGCTTTGGCTGATGTTGTAGGATATCTAAAACGTGAACGATATGGAAGAGTAATCGAAATGATTATTATAATGCTGTGCTTTTTGCTTTTCTTACGCAGATTAAGCGGCGCAAGCTATGCTAACTATGTTTTTTTCTGGGAGACATAACAATGAAAACGATATTTGTAACAAATTTTATGAATCATCATCAAAAGCCGTTGTGGGACGAGTTTATAAAGTATATTAGCGACTTTAGATTTATTGCTTGTTCTACACTTCCCGAAGAACAACTCAACTTAGGTTATCACACATATGATTTGCCTTATTTAATTCAATATACTCTCGATAATGCTGCAACGGTGGAAAAGATGGTTCTTGATGCCGAGGTAGTTATTTTCGGTAGCAAACCGCAACCGCTTTTCAGAAAAAGATTAATGACAAATAAGACAACGATAGTATTTTCTGAAAGATTGTTTAAAAAACCCGGGATTGATTTATTGCGTCCTTTGAAACTTATAAGATTGAGAAAGAAGTATCTGATAAATAAGAATAATATACCAAATTTGTTATGTGCAGGTGCTTACGTGGGAAAAGATTATGAGTCATTTGGATATCCGAAGGGAAAAGCGTTAAAATGGGGATATTTTCCTGAAATGTCGCTGAAATCATTGGACGAAATCCAAAAAAATAAAAATGAAAAGTTTACAATTTTATGGGCAGGCAGATTTATAAACTGGAAACACCCTGAAATTGCCATCGAAATTGCATCGTATCTAACGGAAAGGAATGTCGACTTTCAGCTGAAAATGATAGGCAACGGTGAAATGCTCGACTGTATAAAACCAATGATTTCTCAGCGAGGGTTAGAGAAATTCGTTGATATGACAGGTTCGATGAGTCCTGAAGATGTAAAATCGGAGATGGAAAAAGCACATGTTTTTTTGATGACCAGCGATCGCCAAGAGGGCTGGGGAGCAGTTGTCAACGAGGCGATGAGTTGTGCGTGTACAGTGGTTTCAACCATATATCCGGGATGCGTTCCCTATCTTATAAAAAATGGTGTCAATGGAATGATTGTCGATGTAAACAGCTTTTCAAAATCGGCATATGAGCTTTCGCAGAATATGTCATTATGTAATGAAATGGGCAGTAATGCATATCACACCATTCACGATGAATGGAATTACGCAGTTGCGGCAAAACGGTTGGCGGAATTTATAAATTCGAAAACTATATATGATGATGGACCGTTATCATATAACGAATGAGGTTATGATATGAAATTCATTAGCGATTTGCAATTTCAAAAGAATTTCTTAAAACAACAAAAAGCGTATTTGAAAAAAGGCGTTTATGTTCCACACGACAATTTAAGAACTTATATCCTAAAAGGGTATAAGTTGGATGACTGGTTTCCTCATTCAAAACATAGCCTGAAAAATTTGATCAAAATTTTGATTGCACGTATATTTTATTCGGTAAGAATTCGTGATAACGGAACAGAATTTTCCGCACAGGCGGTTTATTTTTCAACTGTACCCCAAATTTACAACCGTGATGCAAAATTCTTCAACTATGAAGCAAAAAAAATAAGAACGATTTGCCCAAATAAAGTCAGATATGATTTGTACATGCGCAACAGGGGTTATTTTGTGAAATATTTTCCAATGGTCGATTTGCTGATGGCAGATGATGAGCGTTTTGTGTTTGAGGAAAGAATGATTGATAACAGGGGCGTTGCAGATGACGAATGGGATACTGTCTTTCGAAACATTTTTGATATTTATTCGGCATATTACAAAACAAATGGTATCGACAAAATCAAAACGGATTACCACTGTACGAATGTTTCAAATTGTGTACCGGGGTGTATCTCATTTTCAACAGTTTTGTATCGACAACATGGTGATTTATCTTCGGACAATTTTATGTATGATGCCGACAAACGGTTGTTTTTCATAGATTATGATCATGCGAACTACTACCCCATGTTCTATGATTTGTTTTTTCTGATGGTGAATTTGTACATTGGGAAAAGAAACGACATTGGTATCAGCTTGCTAACAAACGGAGCCTTTGATGCCTATTTTAGTAATGTGACGGAAGGCGAAACCTTATGTGTTTATGATGCCTTTTTAGTATTTGCCGATTACTATTTGGGATTATGTAAAAAAGACGGGCTTTCGGAAGAATGGCAGATCAAATTTGAAAAGATTCTTTTTGATATTATGGGCAGGTTGAAGAGGTAACAATGGAGAAGAACATAAAAGAAAAAACTTTTATCAATCTTATATGGCGATTTGCGGAGAGAATTCTGGCACAAAGTGTTACTCTGTTAGTTACG
>CAZVYZ010000010.1:0-45960 GCA_964630695.1 uncultured Ruminococcus sp. | reverse complement strand
TCCAGCGACCTGATTCGCTCCATGCAGACCGCCGAGCCGACTGCTGTCCTGCACGGGCTTGAGATTGTCCCCGAGGTCGGTCTGCGCGAAATCTTTGCGGGCGAGTGGGAGCATATGCCCTATGCGGAGATTTTCGAACGTTATCCGAACAGCCGCGCGGTCTGGAAAGACCACGTCGGGTTGGCGTGTCCCGACGGCGGGGAGTCGGTTGCCCATGTCGCAGAACGCGTGCGTGCGACCGTGGAATGCTTGGTCGCGGAGAATGCGGGCAAGTGCATCGCACTGTTTACACACGCGTTGCCGATTCGTTCCATGGGGTGCTTTTGGCAGGGAATTCCGATTGCCGAAATGGAGCGGATTCCGTGGTCGACCAATGCGGCGGTGACCGAGGCGGAATACACCTCGGACGGTCGGGGAACGCTGATTTGCTACGGTTATAACGCACATCAGAGGGGCATCGGGACAGGATTCCCGAGAGGTGCGGTGTAAAGTCCTCTTGACCTGTGCGACTTTTTCGATTGCGGAATTATAAAAAGACAAAAACCGGATTATTCCATCACAAAGAAGATTATAAAATTCCGAATTCGGAAATGTTGTTTGAAAAAATCTCTTGACAAACGGGCGGGAATGTGGTATCATAATAGGGTAGCCTGCAGAGGAGGTCGGAAATCATGGCGGACTTTCAACTCAAAAGCGATATGCACCCGACGGGCGACCAACCGACGGCAATCGCGGCGCTTGTGGACGGTTTGCGGGCGGGTGACCGCATGCAGACCCTGCTCGGCGTCACGGGTTCGGGCAAAACCTTTACGATGGCAAATGTCATCGCGCAAATGCAGCGCCCTACGCTGATTCTCGAGCCGAACAAAACGCTTGCCGCGCAGATTTGCTCGGAAATGCGGGAATTTTTCCCCGACAACGCGGTGGAATTTTTTGTGTCATATTACGATTACTATCAACCCGAGGCGTATATCCCGGGCAAGGATATGTACATTGAAAAGGACGCGCTTATCAACGATGAAATCGACCGTTTGCGCCACAGTGCAACGAGCGCGCTGTTTGAGCGGCGCGACGTCATCATTGTGGCGTCGGTTTCCTGTATCTATTCGCTCGGTGACCCCTCCGAATATCAGGGACTGGTGGTTGCGATTCGCCCGGGGATGCAGATGCCGCGGGATATTTTCATCCGCAAGTTGGTTGCGAACAGTTATAGCCGCAACGACCTCTCGCTGACGCGTGACGCATTCCGCGTCAACGGGGACACGGTGGAAGTGATTCCGGCAAACAGCGCCGATACCGCTATCCGCGTGGAATTTTTCGGAGACGAGATTGACCGTGTTACCGAAATCAACATCGTAACGGGAGAGGTCCTCCGTACGCTGTCCTATGCGGCAATCTATCCCGCAACGCATTACGCAGTCTCGGATGAGAAGCGTGAAGCGGCGCTCGCGGAGATTGAGCGGGAGATGGAGGAACGTGTTCGGGAATTTGAATCCGAAAAGAAGTTGTTGGAAGCGCAACGGATTCGCGAACGGGTGAAATACGACATCGAAATGCTTCGGGAGGTCGGCTTCTGTTCGGGTGTGGAGAACTATTCCCGCGTGCTGTCGGGCAGACCCGCAGGGTCAACGCCCTTTACGCTTCTGGACTATTTCCCCGACGATTATATCATGTTCGTGGACGAATCCCACATCATGATTCCGCAGGTGCGGGGCATGAGCGGCGGGGATTCGGCGAGAAAGAAGAATCTGGTGGATTACGGTTTTCGTCTGCCGTCCGCTTACGACAACCGCCCGCTTTATTTCAATGAGTTTGAACAGAGCATTCATCAGGCGGTGTTTGTCAGCGCCACTCCCGGGGACTACGAGGAGCAGCATTCGGTTCAGACGGTGGAGCAGATTATCCGCCCGACCGGATTGCCGGACCCTGTCATCGAGGTCCGACCGATTGAGGGGCAGATTGACGATTTGCTCGGCGAGATTCGGGCGCGGGCAAAGCGCAACGAGCGGGTTCTGGTCACCACTCTGACCAAGAAAATGGCGGAGGACCTGACCGAATATTTCGAGGGCAACGGCGTGAAAGTGCGCTATATCCATTACAACGTGGAGACAATCGAGCGAATGGAAATCATCCGCGATTTGCGGCTCGGGGTGTTTGACGTGCTGATTGGAATCAACCTGTTGCGCGAGGGCTTGGATATACCGGAGGTGTCACTGGTTGCGATTCTGGACGCGGACAAGGAGGGCTTCCTGCGCTCGGAACGCTCCCTGATTCAGACGGTCGGACGTGCCGCGCGGAATGCGGAGGGAAAAGTCATCATGTATGCCGATACCGTTACGCAGTCCATGCAGGCGACCATCAACGAGACCGAACGGCGGCGCGGAATCCAGATTGCGTACAACAAGGAGCACGGAATTGTGCCGAAAACCGTCATTAAGGGCGTTCGGGACATCATTGAAATCGGTTCCAAAGAGGACGGTCGCAAGAGCCGTAAGGGAAAAGGGAAAGATACTCCGCGCAAGTTGACCGCGACCGAGCGGGAGAAGATGATTGCGGAGTTGACGCGCGAGATGAAGAGCGCGGCGGCAAAGTTGGAATTCGAGCAGGCGGCATACCTGCGCGACCGAATCAAGCGAATTCGGGAGGGAAAGGAGACGGAGGAATGAGCAAGCGACGTGTGATAACGGGGGAGTCGGCACAGCCGACAGCGGGCAGACGCAGATTGCGGTTGGTGGACCCGTTTGCTTTGGGACTTTGGTCCGTGATTCTGCTTGTAACTGTTTTTTTGGCGGTGCTTTCCGCGGTAAGAGGCTTCAACAAGCATTGGTATGGTGACGTGCTGACGGTGTTGGATTGGATTGTCGGCATTCTGGCGCTTATCAATCTGATGGGGACCTTTTCGACCGGCGTGCGGGTCACGGACGGTGTGGCAGACCTCGGGCGGAGTACCGGCGGCGAAAGAAACACGTTTGAGGTCGCCCTCCTGCGGGATATTACCGTCGTGGACAGTGAGGGGACCCGTATGCCGGAGGATGTCCGGCGTTGGCGCAATGCGAGCCTGAGGTTCCGATTGACCGACGGCGGCGCGCGACTGTCCAAACCTGCCGCGATTCTGACCGCGAGACAGTTGCACAGGGCCAGAAAATTTTTCGGTCTGCTTTGACCGATGCTGTAAAAAAGGAAGTTGAACTATGCCGAATCAAATTTCCATCCGCGGCGTGCGGGTGCATAATCTGAAAAATATAGACGTCGATATTCCGCGCGACAAACTGGTTGTTCTGACGGGACTTTCCGGCTCCGGAAAGTCCTCTCTGGCGTTTGATACCATCTATGCCGAGGGACATCGCCGTTTCGTGGAATCTTTGTCCTCCTATGCGAGAATGTTTCTCGGACAGTTGGACAAACCCGACATCGACTCCATCGAGGGGCTGTCTCCCGCAATCGCGATAGACCAGAAAACCACCTCCAAGAACCCGCGTTCGACAGTCGGAACCGTAACCGAAATCTACGACTATCTCCGCCTGCTCTATGCGCGAATCGGAATTCCGCATTGCCCAATCTGCGGAAAGGAAATCAGACAGCAAACCACCGACCAGATTATCGATCGGATTCTTGCTTTTCCCGAGGGAACGCGGTTCATGGTCCTGGCGCCGGTTGTACGCGGGCAAAAGGGGATGCACGAAAAGGTGCTTGCCGATGCCAAAAAGCGCGGTTATGTGCGCGTGCGGGTCGACGGAAATCTCTACGATTTGTCGGAAGAAATCAAACTGGATAAGAACAGAAAACACAACATTGAAATCATTGTCGACCGTCTTGTGATGCGGGACGGCGTGGAACCGAGACTGGCGGATTCGGTGGAGAATGCGCTTGCCGTTGCGGAAGGGCATCTGATTGTGGTAACCGCGCCGAAAGAGGGCGAGGCGGAGGAGTTGGAATTTTCACAGTCCTACGCCTGCGAAGAACACAACATCTCGTTCGGGGAACTGGAACCGAGAATGTTCTCGTTCAATAGTCCCGTCGGTGCCTGCCCGCACTGCGCAGGACTCGGAGAAATGACCCGCATTGCGGTGGACCGCCTGATTCCGAACAAAAAACTGTCGCTTTCCCAGGGTGCAATCGCGGTCAACGGGTTCAAAACGCTGGAGGAGGAAAGTTGGAACGGTCCGCTGTTTGCGGCGGTCGGCGAGCGCTTCGGATTTACCCTGCAAACGCCGATTGAACAACTGACCGAGGACCAGTACAACAAACTTCTTTACGGAACCGGTGACGAGATTTACGACATCCACCGTTGGTTCGGACGGGAGGAACATCACCAGAAGACCAAATTTGACGGACTGGTATCCATGATTGAAAACCGTGCGCAGACATGGGGGAACGAGTATTACGACCAATTCGTGGAGGAAGCGCCATGCCCCGTGTGTCACGGGCAGCGGCTGGCACCGATTGTTCTGGCGGTTACGGTCGGCGGACTGAACATTCAGGAATTCTGCGCGCTGTCGGTGGAAAAGGCGCTGGAATTCGTCAATCATTTGAAACTGACAGAAAACGAAGCGAAGATTGCGGCGGAAATCCTGAAAGAAATCCGTTCGCGTCTCGGATTCCTTGTCAGCGTGGGACTGAATTATCTTTCCCTTGCCAACAAGTCGGGAACGCTTTCCGGCGGAGAAGCGCAACGCATCCGTCTTGCAACGCAAATCGGTTCCTCCCTGGTGGGGGTACTGTACATTCTGGACGAGCCGAGCATCGGTCTGCATCAGCGGGACAATTCCAAACTGATTGCCACGCTCAAACGGCTGCGCGACCTCGGAAATACCGTGATTGTTGTGGAGCATGACGAGGAAACGATGGAGGCGGCGGATTGGATTCTGGACATCGGTCCCGGGGCGGGCATTCACGGCGGAACCGTTGTGGCGGCGGGAACGCCTGCCGAGGTCATGGCAAACCCCGCGTCGGTGACGGGCGCATATCTCTCGGGGCGGTTGCGGATTCCCGTTCCGAAAACGCGCAGGACGGGGAATGGGAAATTCCTGTCGGTCCGCGGCGCGTGCCAGAATAACCTCAAGCATATGGATGTGGACATTCCGCTCGGATGTTTCGTCTGTGTAACGGGCGTTTCGGGGTCCGGAAAATCCTCGCTGATTAACGATATTCTGTATCCGTATCTGGCGGATAAACTCAATCACGCATTGACCTACCCCGGGAAGTTTGACCGCATTGAGGGAGTCGAAAATCTGGATAAAGTCATTGCAATCGACCAAAGCCCCATCGGGCGGACGCCGCGGTCCAATCCCGCAACTTATACGGGGCTGTTTGCCGACATCCGTGACCTGTTTGCCAAGACCAAGGACGCGAAAGCAAAGGGGTTCAAGTCGGGGCGGTTCTCTTTCAATGTCAAGGGCGGCAGATGCGAAGCCTGCGAGGGGGACGGCGTGAAGTGTATCGAGATGCACTTTCTGCCGGACGTGTATGTGACCTGCGACGTCTGTAAAGGGAAGCGCTACAACCGCGACACACTGGATGTACATTACAAGGGTAAAAATATTTCCGACGTGTTGGAAATGACGGTGGAAGAGGGACTGTCTTTCTTCGACGGTCTGCCGGGCATTCAGCGCAAACTGCAAACGCTTTACGACGTGGGATTGGGGTACGCTAAAATCGGGCAATCCTCCACCACGCTTTCCGGCGGCGAGGCACAGCGGGTCAAGTTGGCAACCGAACTTGCCAAACGCGGAACGGGCAAGACGATTTATATTCTGGACGAGCCGACCACGGGTCTGCATTCCGCGGATGTCTCTAAACTGCTTGAAATTCTGCAACGGCTTTGCGACGGCGGGAACACCGTTCTGGTCATCGAGCATAATCTGGATGTCATCAAATCCGCCGACTATATCATCGACCTCGGACCTGAGGGCGGCGACGGCGGCGGAACACTGCTCGCGACGGGGACACCGGAGGAGGTTTCAAAAATCGGGAACTCCTATACGGGGCAATACCTGAAAAAGTGGTTGGAACGGGACAAAAAGGCAGAGGAATCGCAATTTTGCACAAAAGTTGCTCCTTCTGAATAAATTAATTGTTCAAAAAGCAGTTTTTTTCAAAAAGGGGTTGACTTTAGCGCTTTAACGTGGTAAAATGTTAAAGCAATGTTCAGTCGCCAATGCGACGGGACGAAAACACATGCATGACCCGATGCGGGTCGGAAAGGAATCTCTTATGAAAAAAACTGTTTTTTTGCTTGTTGCGCTGTTGTTGCTGTCGGCGGTCCTGATGACCGTTTCCTGCGGAAAAGCAACACAAACCACGTTCAAACCCGACGGAAAATCGGAGGGAACCCTCAAACTCGGATTTGATGCTTCGTATCCGCCCTATGGGTATCTCGATACCGAAACCAAGCAATACGCGGGATTTGATATTGAGTATGCAAAACTGGTCTGCAACCGTCTGAACCTTACGCTTGAGTTGGTCCCGATTGACTGGAATCAGAAAGACAATGAACTAAAGTCGGGGAATATCGACTGCATCTGGAACGGGTTCACTTATGAGGGCAGAGAAGCCGACTACACATGGTCGGACCGCTACCTTGACAACACCATTGTGGTTCTGGTCAAGAGCGATTCCGGAATCGCTTCGCTGAAAGATCTTGCGGGAAAGACCGTTTCGGTCCAGACCGGCTCTTCCGGCGAATCGGCATTGAAAAACAACGAGGAGTTGGTTGGCTCGTTCAAGGGCGGTACCTACCTGACCTGCCCCGATTATACGCAGGGCTTCAATGAACTGAAAGCGGGTTCTTTTGAAGCGCTGGTGATTGACGAAGCGGTTGCAAAGTATCTGGTTGCGGGCAAGACCGAATATCGGATTCTGGAGGAAACGGTAAACCGCGAACAGTACGGCGTCGGGTTCCGTCTCGGCAATACCGAACTGCGTGATAAAATCAACGCGACGATGAAAGAAATTGCCGCCGAGGGAACTGTATTGAAAGAATTGGCGGAAAAGTACGGAATCGCGCCCGAAGCAATTCTGATTGGCAACTAACGCGGAAAGGAACTGTCTGCTTTGTCCTTTACGAATATGCTTTCGATGCTCGGCAGCGGGATGTTGACCTCACTTGTCATCTTCTGCGTGACCCTGCTGTTTTCCCTGCCGCTCGGGCTGCTCATCTGTTTCGGCAGACGGGCGAAAAGTCCGGTAATCCGATGGATTTTCCGCATCTACATCTCGGTTATGCGCGGGACGCCCCTGATGCTTCAGTTGGTCGTGGTTTATTTCGCACCGTACTATCTGTTCGGGGTTTCGCTCGGCAATCTGTTCGGCGGGAACTATCGTCTGATTGCCGTTCTGATTGGTTTCGTCGTCAATTATGCCGCTTACTTTGCGGAAATTTACCGCGCGGGGATTGAGTCGGTTCCGGTCGGTCAGTACGAAGCGGCAAAGGTGTTGGGCTACAGCCGCTCGGCAACCTTTCTGCATATCATCCTGCCGCAACTGACCCGCAGGGTTCTGCCGACCGTGACCAATGAGGTCATCACGCTGATTAAGGATACGTCTCTCGCATATACCGTCTGTGTGGTGGAGATGTTCACGGTTGCAAAGCAGATTTCTGCTGCCGAGACAGACATGACCGCGCTGTTCGTTGCGGGCGCTATGTATTATGTGTTCAATTTTGCCGTGGCGTTCGGGATGGAACGGTTGGAAAAGCGACTGAACACCTACAGCATCCGTTGAAAGGAGACCGACCGTGAAACTGTTGGAAATGAGAAATATCCGCAAATCCTTTCGCGAGGGTGTGACGGTTCTGGACGATTTGTCGCTGTCGGTTGAGGAGGGCGAGGTGCTGGTGCTGATTGGCTCCTCCGGCTCCGGAAAATCGACGGTTCTCCGTTGCGCCGCACAGTTGGAGACGGTGGACGGTGGGGAGATTGACGTTTGCGGTCGTACATTGGTGCGGACCGTGCAAAAAACAGACCGTTCCGGTGTAACGCGGGAAGTTGCGCTTTATGCGCCGCCCGCCGAACGGAAACAAATGTTGGAATGTGTGGGGATGGTGTTCCAGAATTTCAACCTGTTCCCGCACATGACGGTCCTGCGGAATGTTACCGATGCGCCCGTGCGCGTCCTCGGAAAAACGCGCGGCGAAGCGGAAGCGGACGCGCGGCGGTTGCTCGAATTGATGGGACTTTCCGACCGTGCCGATGCGTATCCTTGTGAACTGTCGGGCGGACAGCAACAGCGGGTATCCATCGCCCGTGCGCTTGCGATGAAGCCGCAGGTTCTCCTGTTTGACGAGCCGACCTCGGCACTTGACCCCGAATTGACCGCCGAGGTACTTCGTGTTATCAGACGGCTGAAAAAAGACGGACACACCATGGTGATTGTGACGCATGAAATGAATTTTGCCCGTTCGGTTGCCGACCGCGTGATTTATATGCGCGAGGGGCGCATTGAAGCGGAGGGAACGCCCGAGGCGGTATTCGGAGAGAACGGGAACCCGCATCTGCGCAGGTTCCTGAACGGATTGACGGATTGAAAAAAGGTCGCCTTGGCGACCTTTTTTGTATAGTAAAACCACGCGTTAGACGCGTGGTTCGGTAAGAATTACATAGTTGAAAAAGGCAAAAAAACTCCTTTGTTGTATAATAGAATTGCGGCTGCCAACTGCACAAATAAAAAACAACAAAGGAGGTCATTTAAGATGAGTATAAATGACATAAATAGTTTATCACATACGAAATGGAATTGCAAGTACCATATAGTATTTGCACCGAAATATCGGAGGAAAGTATTTTAGGGAGAAAAGAAGATAGAAATCGGGAAGATTTTGCGCCAATTGTGTGAATGGAAGGGAGTAAAAATAATAGAGGCAGAAGTGTGCCCGGATCATATTCACATGCCGGTAGAAATACCGCCCAAAATTTCGGTTTCAAGCTTCATGGGATACTTGAAAGGCAAAAGCAGCACGATGCTATATGAGCAATTCGGCGAGTTAAAGTACAAATACCGAAGTAGAGAATTTTGGTGTAAAGGATATTACGTAGATACGGTAGGGAAAAATGAAAGCCGAATTGCGGAGTATATAGCCAATCAATTAAAAGAAGATATGTTAGGTGAACAACTGACAATTAGCGAAAAGGGCCCGTTTACGGGTAGCAAGTAACAGTCCCCACGCAGTTGGCAGTCCGTATAAATGCGTTCACGCATTGCGAAGAACAGATGGCTTTGCCCGCTTGTGAAAAACCACCCGCTTTGCGGGTGGATTTTTATTATATTGGATTTTCCTCAGAACATATCGGAACAATTCTCCGACAGAAATTGTTTCAGTTCACCTCCGGAGTTCAGGGAGATGCTGTTTGCAAGGCGGCGGATACGGTAGGAAACGGTATTGCGGGCGAGGTGCAGGTTTTCTGCAATCGTTTCATAAGGGGTGTTGTTCAGCATATGGTGGATAATCCCAAAATCAGTTTCATCGCAAATACTGATGATTTTCTCCAGTTTTGAAAAGGCCTGTACCTCGTCATTGTGATAAAAGCAGGGATTGGGGAGGTCGGGCAGGGGAACGGAGTCGGCGGAGAATGCGGATTCCGCTGTCGGCAAAATCCGTTTCGTTGTTTCCCGCGGAATCAGTTGCCCTGTCATTTTCAGGGAAAGTCGGAGTGACGGGGAATTGGTGGTTACCAAGTATCGGTACAGGGAGATGACCTGCGCCCCGATGGCGGTATGGTCAACCGTGAATGCGGACAGTTTCGGAGTGAAGTGTTCAACCAAATCAATCCCTCCGATTGTAATCAGTTGCAGGGCATCCGGTACGGCAACCCCATCCGATTTCAGGTGCTTCATCAGGGAGAGTGCCACAATATCATTCACACAGATTACCGCATCGAACCGATGGATTTGCCCGAAAAAATCCCGATAGCAAGCATTGAGGTCGTTTTCATTAGAAAAGCAATGCGTCTCCGGTTCTGCGATGCCGCGGTGGCGGCACTCCTGAACAAACGCCAGTTTTTTGATATAGTCCGTTGTGGAATTGCGAAACAGCCCGTACAGCGCAATCTTTGTGCATCCCTGCGCTTCCAGATACCGATAAATCGTTTGGATTCCTCCGCAGTAGTCAATTGCGCACTGTGCCTGAACCAACTCGGAGGGCCATGGATAGCAATCCGTCAGAATGACCTGAATCTTGTGATTCCGAAAAAAACAAAGCGCAGGATAAATCCATGAAGGAGAGGTTGCGAACAGGATGACGAGCCGAGGACCTTGCCCGAATAACTGCTCATAGGGGTATTCCCGGTAGGTATTGCCGTCGATTTGCGTGACAGTATATTTTTTCTGCGCGAGAACGGCTTCTACGCCGAGCCGTTGCTTGTCACACCAGATGGAATGATTCAGATATGCCGGTTCATAGATGATGGGAATTGTCATGACAGGACTCCTTTTTTGCAAACGGGAAATCTCCCATGTATAAATGATAGCACAAAAAACGGATGGTGTCAAGTCGTTTTTGTTAATCCGACCGTTAGGGCTAACCAACTATTCCCGAATTTTTCTGTTTTTTTTGTATTGCTTCCAGCGGGATTTTCAGGTATAATGAGAATAGGAGGCAAGGAAACATGAAACAGTCTGAAATCGTCACGCTCTGCAGCGGCGGGTATACCGCGCGCATCAACCTGTCGCGTGGGGCGAATTGCATCTCGCTCCGCCATTTCGCCACAGGTGCGCGCATTCTGCGGGAGCCGTCCGACCCGATGCGCTTGGATAACCCGTATCTTTACGGAATGCCGCTTCTCTTTCCCGTCAACCGCATTTCGGGCGGGCGGTTTGTATTTGAAGGGCGGGAGTACGTCTTTCCCGTCAACGAGCCGAACACGGGATGCTGTCTGCACGGGACGCTGCATGAAACGCCGTTTGCCTTGACCGCCGAAAGCGGGGACAGCCTGGCGGCGGAATACACGGCGGACGCGGCACACCCGTATCTGTCCTTCCCGCACGCGTTCACCCTGCGGCTGTCCTACCGCTTGGATTCGGACGGACTGCACTTAGAAACCGCTCTGATCAACCGCTCGGACACGGATATGCCATATTTTCTCGGGTTCCATACGACTTTCAATCTCGCTCTGACGCCGAGAACGGACCCGAAAGTTGTGCTTGCCAAAGCGGAGTTGTCGCGCGAGATTGAGCGGAACATGGGAACCTATCTTCCGACAGGCAGACTGCCGGAATTTGACGCGGTATCGGCGGCATTGGCGGCGGGAACGTGGCATCCTGCATCGGGGGCGGTCAGTCGGCATTACCGCGCGGGTGGCGGGGGACTTCTGACCCTGACCGACTCCGAAAACGGTTTGCGGATGGTCTATCGCAACGATGCGGCGTTCGGCTACCGCCTGATTTACGGGGACGGAAAAACCTTTCTCTGCATGGAGCCGCAGACCTGCATGGCGAACGCCGCGAATGCGCCGTTTGCGCGGGAGGAAACGGGCTTTGCCTTTCTGCGCCCCAACGAAACAAAGCAGTTTCATTCTCAAATCGGATTGGAGGAAATGGAAGTATGAAAATCACATGGCTCGGTCAGGCGGGACTGCTGTTTGAAACGGACGGCAAGGTGATTCTGCTCGACCCCTATCTTTCGGACAGCGTGGAGAAGATAGAGCCGCACAATCGGCGGCGCGTTCCGGTCGACCCGCGCTTCCTTTCGCTGAAACCCGACCTGATTCTACTCACGCACAACCACCTCGACCACACCGACCCCGAAACGCTCTGCCACTATCTCGGAGAGGATTCGGCGGTCACGGTGCTGGCTTCCGGCAACGCGTGGGAGAACGTCCGCCGGCGGTTCGGCGGAATCAAAAACAATTATGTGCTGTTCAATCGCGGCACGGAGTGGACGGAGGGAAACCTGCATTTCCGCGCCGTCCGTGCCGTGCATTCGGATGACCGCGCAATCGGCGCTCTGTTGGAAGCCGAGGGGAAAACCTACTATATCACGGGCGACACGCTCTATGACGCTCGCATTTTCAACGACCTGCCCAAGCACGTGGATGCGGTGTTCCTGCCCGTCAACGGTGTAGGGAACAACATGAACATGACCGACGGCGCACGGTTCTGTGAGCGGATTGGTGCGGTGGCGGTCCCGCTTCACTGCGGGTTGTTTGACAGCCTCGACCTTGCCGCGTTTCCGTATCCGAACAAGGTTGTGCCGCAATTCTATCGGGAAATTCCCTTGGAGAAAACAAGATGAAAATTACAAAACTGGAACTTTTGAAAGTCAGACCCCGTTGGATGTTTCTGAAGATGTACACCGACACCGATTTGGTGGGACTTGGGGAGCCTGTACTGGAGGGGCACTGCACCTCGGTTGAGGCGGTTGTCCGCGAATTTGAGGACTATCTCATCGGAAAAGACCCGATGCAGATTGAGCATCACGTGCAGGCACTCTATCGCGGCGGGTTTTATCGCGGCGGACCTCTGATGCTTTCGGCAATCAGCGGCATTGAGCAGGCGATGTGGGACATCAAGGGGAAGTTCTATAATTGCCCCGTCTGGGAAATGCTCGGCGGCAAGGTACGCGACAAAATACGGATGTATACGCACATCAAACGGACTGCCGTGGCGGGCGATTTCTCGGTGGACGAGATGCTGAAAATCACCGATGAACGTCTGCAGGCGGGCTATACCGCGCTGAAATACTCCATCATTCCGCCCATCCGCGCAATCGATACGCCGCAGAATCTCATGGGACATATCGCGCGCTTTGCGGCGGTGCGCGAGAGAATCGGGGACAGCGTGGACCTTGCCATTGATTTTCACGGGCGGGTCAGCCCCGCAATGGCGCTGCGCCTTGCCGAGGAATTGAAGCCCTACCGCCCGTTCTTCATCGAAGAGCCGTGCCTGCCCGAGAATGTGGACTGCATGGTGAACATTGCACGGTCGACCTCCATTCCGATTGCGGCGGGCGAGCGGCTGTTCGGGAAATGGCAGTTCCGCGAGTTGTTGGAAAAGCAGGCGGTGGCGGTGGTCCAACCCGACATCTGTCATTGCGGCGGTATTTTCGAGGGGCGGAAGATTGCCCTGATGTCGGAGTTGTACTTCGGCTCCATCGCGCCGCATAATCCGCTGGGTCCCATTTCGCTTGCCGCCTGCCTGCAGGTGGACGCGTGCAGTCCCAACTTCTTGGTGCAGGAGCACCCGGGCAATCCGGACGGCGGCGACCTCGGCGTGGGGTATCTGAAAGAGCCGTTCGTGATGAAGAATGGGTACATCGAGGTCCCAACCAAACCGGGGCTTGGTGTGGAACTGGACGAGGAAGCACTCAAGGAGAAACTGTATGACGGAAAATGGACGACGCCGCGGCAGTATTTCGAGGACGGAAGCAATGCCGATTGGTAAGAAGCAAGAGGGGAGAAACAGAGCATGGAACATACGGTCTTTGTAACCGGCGCGCATAACGGAACAGGATATGCCATCGCCGAGCGATTCGCGCGCGAGGGTTGGGCGGTGCTGATTGGGAGCCGGAATCAGGAAAGCGCAGATGCCGCCGCAGAAAAACTGAAAAGTACGTATGGGGTCTACACGAAAGGGTATTCCTATCAGACCGCAACGCCCGATGCGGACGAGGTGCGGGCAATGTTTGAGGACATCCGCGCAAACGGGCATTCGGTGGGGGCGCTGGTCCTTAACGCGGCAAACCTCGGGCTGAATCAGGTGAGCATGGAACTGGACATCCACGACTTCATGGGCGTCTATAATACCAATATTTTCTGGAATTTCCTCATGGCGCGGGAAGCGGCAAAACAGATGCGCGAGGCGGGCGGCGGGTCGATTGTGTTCATCGGCTCCAATTCGGCTCTGCGCGTGACCGAAAACCGATGCGCCTACTGCTCCTCCAAAAGCGCGATGATCGGAATGTCCAAGTCGCTTGCGGTGGACTGGGGCAAGTGGAACGTCCGCTCCAACGTGGTTCTGCCGGGGATGATTAAAACCGAACGGTGGGAGAACAACGTGAACAACGCGAAATACTGCCTGCCGAACTATACCCCGCTGCACGACATCGCGGAATTCGAGGACATCGCAAACGCGGCGTGGTATTTCGGCAGTGAGCAGTCCCGCAACACGACGGGAACTGAGTTGGTGGTGGACGGCGGGATGCTGGCGCAACTGACCCCGAACATCAACCGCACCCTGTGGGAGTGACGGCATGAACCAACTGAACCAACTGATTCGCGAGGCGGCAATCATTGCCATTATCCGCGGCGTAGAGCGGGAAAAACTGCCGCCCCTGCTTGACGCGCTGGCGGCAGGCGGCATCCGCTTCGCGGAGATTACCTTTGACCAAACGGGAAAGACCGCCGACACGGAAACGGCACAGAACATTGCCGACCTGAAAAAACACGTGGCGGGCAGGATGCACGTCGGCGCGGGAACGGTGATGACAATCGGTCAGGCGGACCGCGCCATGGAAGCCGGCGCGGAATTCCTGATTTCTCCGAACGTGAATCCGGAGGTCATCCGACACACCGTGGCGGCAGGTTGCGTGTCCATCCCCGGAGCAATGACCCCGACCGAGGCGGCGACTGCCTACGAGAACGGTGCGGACTTCGTCAAGATTTTTCCTGCGGACACCTTAGGGCTGCCCTATATCAAAGCCCTGATGGCACCGCTGGCGCATATCCCGTTCCTTGCGGTCGGTGGGGTAAACGACCGGAATATCGGAGACTTTCTTGCCGCGGGAGTGGTCGGTGTTGGCGTCGGGGCGGCACTTACACCCAAAGAGTGGATTGCAAACGAATCCTATCGGCAAATAGCGGAACTTGCAAATCGATATTGCAATGCAGTCCAAAACCACAGGAATCGTTTCGGCAAACGGGTGTAACGGAGCCGAAAACGAGGAAAACAGCACCTTTTAAGGAAATAAAAAAGGGGATAGTCCATGCGTTTGAATGCGCTTGCATTCGGCAATGGGCTATCCCTGTTTTGCATCTGTTCGGAACGCGTGCCGACGTTTATCGGTCGAGAGAAAAGAGCGCTGCAAATTTTGCAAAGCGCGGTTGGATTTCAAAGGCGCGGTCGATGCGGTCCGAAAAGAATCCGATGATGCTCCCGTTCAGGACCGCCATTACAAGCGTTCCCCAACTCAACCCGACCAACTTCCCGAAAAAGCAGAACGTTATGACCGTGCTTGCCAGCAGGAGCGTGAGGTCAACGCAGGTCTTGAAGCGCGAGAGCCGGATGCCGTAGCGGTATGAAACGGCTTTTACGAAAAAATCATAGACCTGCGGATAGAGATAGGTTTTGAAAAACAGCGCGACCGAGAACGAGGTCAGCAGGACGCCGACAAGAAACATCGGAATGCGGAGCCACAGCGCCATACTGCCGGGGGCGGTTACGGTGGGATCGAAGCATGGGATCTTCCGCCAAAGGTCCAGAACCGTGCCGTAGAGTAAGCAGGTTCCAAAGGACATCAGATAGATTGGCTTGAATTTTCGCAAGACCAGACACAGCAGAATGAATACGCCCGCCTGAATGATGTATTCCGCCTGCCCGAAAGTCACCGCGCCGACTTTCAGACTGAGCAGATAGGCGGGGGCAACGACCATGGAAATTCCGAAATCTGCCGCCGTCAGGATTGCAACGGCAAGCGCAAGCAAAGCGATTGCGAGCAGATAGACGAATTCGGACGAAACGCAAAGCCGTTTGCGTTGTGCATATTCCGCATCGCACGGGGCATTCTTTCGTTCTTCCAACTGTTCCATTTCCGTTCCTCCGCAAAAAATCGCCATATACCCCAAACGGGTGTATGGCGAAAAATGAGTACTTTCTCCGAAAAATCCATACTGATTTTACAGGGAAAGTATAGCACACAAGGCGGATTTTGTCAAGAGTAAATTGACAAAATCTTTCAAACGGTAACAAAAAGTCCCTGACCTCGGCTTATTTGCCGAACATCAAGGACCTCTGGTGGAAACAGGGAGACTCGAACTCTCGACCTTACGGATGTGAACCGTACGCTCTAACCAACTGAGCTATGCTTCCGTGCTTCTATATTATACCACACTTTCCTCCCGATTGCAACCCCTTTTCGCAAATTTTTTGTTTTTTTTCAAAAGAAAAATCGGTCGGTTTGAAATACGGAACGGACCGCTTCCGTTTTTGGGGAAGGCGGTCCGTTCCGAACCATATCTTCATATTCGGGATGAACTCGTGAAAATCGGATACAGTGGGGGAGTCGCCGATGTGAATCAGCCCTGCTGCTGACGATGTTTCTCGAAGCAGGCGCTGCAATAGACCGGTCTGTCGTTGGACGGCTGGAAAGTCAGTTTCGCTTCGCCGCCGCAATCCGCACAAACCGCAGTGAAGTACTCGCGCGGAGTTTTGCCGCTGTTTTTCTTTGCGTCGCGGCAAGCCTTGCAAGCCTTCGGCTTGTTCATGAAGCCCTTTTCGGCGTAGAATTTCTGCTCACCTGCGGTGAATACGAATTCTTTGCCGCAATCCTTGCAGACCAAGGTTTCATCAACAAACTCGTTGTCAGCAACTGCGTCGTAGTTTTCATCCTGGAACATTGTGTTTACCCTCTCTTGTCAGATAAGAATTTATTTTTGCCCCTTGTCGGATTCTCACCGACATCCTCTCCTGCGAGCCGCTCTTTTTTTGAGCTAAAGTTGGCGTAGAAACTGTGGTTTTGCGGGACTTTATCGGTCGGAAAAACTCTCCCGCAGTTTTTTTCTTGCCCGGTAAAGCGTGTTTTCCACCGACTTCTTGTCGATTTCAAGTTGTTTTGCGATTTGCGGCGCGGTCAGTCCCGAAATGAACAGCATCCAGACTTCCCGTTCGGCGGGGGAGAGGACTGCCTCCATTTTGCGGCAAAGGTCCGCATAGCGCTCCTCTTCCATAATATAATGGGCGGGGTCGCTTTCCTCACCTGCGGGGAGGGCGTCGGGGTCCAGACCGTCCAGCGAGACGGTGTGATGGATTTTCCGATAAGCGCGCAGGGCACCGACAAGACGGTTTGCAATGCAAATCTGAGCATACAGACCGAACGTGACGTTGCTTTGCTCGGTGTCGTAGCGGGCAACGGCAGAGGTGAACGCGTCGGTTGCGTCGGATTGCAAATCCGATTCGGGAACGCCTGCGGCGCTGTATTTGGCAACCAGTCTGTCAATCAACGGGGAATACCCGCGGTACAGTGCGGTGAATGCGTTCTCGTCGCCCCTGCGGGCGCGCAAAATCAACTCACGGACGTCGGATGTAGTACGGTCTTTTTGCGTTGGTTTATTCCGATTGTCATTGGTCATGCGGGGGTACCTTTCTGCCATGAAAAAAACGCTCTCCGTCCGGTTTCGGTTACTGCCCTCTGACAACTAACCGATGCCAATGCGGGGAGCCGGTCCTGAATTCATCTGTTATTATTATACCACATTTTTGCATAATGTCAATGCTTTTTGAAAAGATTTTTTTGACATCTTTCAACAAATGCCGTTCCTGTTTAGCGGTCTTGACCAAATTTCGGCGACTCTTCATGGTAAATATTAACATAAGTTTAGATGGATTTTCGTCATTTCCGACAGAAGCGGGAGGAAAAGATTGTGAATTATTTTTTTGCTCCGCAAGACGCGTTCCCGCTCCGTTTCCGATATGCGGACTGCAAGATGCCGGTTCCGTCGTTTCCGAGGTGTAAACTTTTCGAAATGCCTTTACAGATGCGGGAAAATATGTTATAATAATGAGAGAACTTTCCCAATTCAAACGGAGGAATCGGTATGCGCTTGGACAGGCTGATAACGGAATGCGGGCTTGCGAGCCGGACGGAGACGGCTCGGGCGTGTCGGAGCGGCTGTGTAACGGTCAACGGGATTCCCGTCAAAAGAGCCGATACCCATATTGACCCCGATGCCGACCGCGTGGTGTTTTGCGGGAAGCCGGTTGTCAGGCGGCAGTACGTTTACCTGCTTCTCAACAAGCCGCAGGGATATGTCAGCGCGACAGACGACGGTCAGGCGCCATGCGTGACCGAACTGGTTCCCCCCGAATACCGTCGCATGGGCGTTTTCCCATGCGGGCGGTTGGACAAATACACCACGGGGCTGATGCTCCTGACCAATGACGGTCCGCTCGCGCACCGCCTGCTCGCACCGAAAAGCCATGTGACCAAAAGTTACGGGTTCACGGTGGAACGTCCGCTGTCGGCGGAGGACACGGCGGCGCTGGAGGCGGGGGTCAACATCGGCGGGTATGTCACCGCGCCCTGCCGCGTGACGCTTTCGGCGCCGGATACCGGTGTGATTTCCATCACGGAGGGGAAGTATCATCAAATCAAACGCATGATGGAGGCGGTGAACAACCGCATCCTGACCTTGGAACGTCTGACGTTCGGACCGCTCACCCTGGACCCCGCATTGGCGCGCGGCGCATGGCGTGAGTTGACCGACGCGGAAACCGAAGCCCTGCAAAGGGGCGAAAAAACAATTGCTATTGTAACGGAAAGGACAGAATCATGACGATTAACGAAACGCTTGCCGCGGAGTTTTCTCTGAAGCCCGAACAGGTGGAGAAAACCGTGGAACTGATTGACGAGGGGAACACCATCCCGTTTATCGCACGGTACCGAAAGGAGGTCACGGGAAGTCTGGACGATACGGTCCTGCGCGACCTGTTTGACCGACTGACTTTTTTGCGCAACCTGCAAAAGCGCAAGGAGGAAGTCGCGGCACTGATTGCGGGGCAGGAGAAAATGACCCCCGAGATTCAGGCGGCAATCGATGCGGCAAAAACGATTACCGAGGTAGAGGATATTTACCGCCCCTACCGTCCGCACCGCAAAACGCGCGCGTCAGTTGCACGGGAGAGAGGACTGGAGCCGCTTGCGGAACTTCTGATGGCGCAGGAGAAAGCCTACACGCCCTCCATTGAGGAACAGGCGGCAACCTATATCAATGAAGAAAAAGGCGTTGCAACGGTTGAGGATGCGTTGCAGGGAGCGCGGGATATCATTGCGGAGGACATCTCCGACAATGCGGAATACCGCAAGGAGTTGCGCGCGCTGACGTTCAATCTCGGAATGTTGGTTTCCAAGGGCGCGAAAGAAGAGGACTCGGTTTATTCGCAATACTACGATTTCTCCGAGGCGCTGAAGAAGATTGCCCCGCACCGCGTGTTGGCGCTCAACCGCGGGGAAAAAGAAGAATTCCTCAAAGTGACACTGACCGTGGATGAGGATACGGTCCTGCGCGGACTGCGGGCAAAACTTCTGAAAACCAACGGAAGTCCCGCGACCCCGCATGTTGCCGAAGCGCTGACCGACGGCTATGAGCGACTGATTGCGCCGTCCGTTGAGCGGGAAATTCGGAGCGATATGTTCGACAATGCCTGCGAGGGTGCCATCAAGGTGTTTGCGGATAACCTGAGCCATCTTCTGATGCAGTCGCCGCTCAAAGGAAAGACGGTTCTCGGGTTTGACCCCGGGTATGCGCACGGATGCAAACTGGCGGTGGTGGACAAAACGGGCAAGGTGGTTGATACGGGCGTGATTTATCCCGTGAAGCCGCGTCAGGAGACCGAGAAGAGCAAGGCGGTGGTGAAGCGGATGATTGCGCGGCACCATGTGGACGTCATCGCCATCGGAAACGGGACCGCCTCCAAGGAAAGCGAGATTTTCATTGCGGGACTGCTGAAAGAAATTCCGGAGGACGTGAAATACATCGTGGTCAGCGAGGCGGGGGCGTCGATTTATTCCGCGTCCAAGTTGGCGGCGGAGGAATTTCCCGAGTTCGATGTCATGCAGCGAAGCGCCGTTTCCATTGCAAGGCGCCTGCAGGACCCGCTTGCGGAGTTGATTAAGATTGACCCCAAGGGCATCGGCGTCGGACAGTATCAGCATGATATGAAACAGGCGAGACTGGACGAGGCGCTCGGCGGCGTGGTGGAAGATTGCGTGAACGCGGTCGGTGTGGACGTCAACACTGCGTCCTATTCGCTCCTGTCCTATATTTCGGGCATCAATCTCGCCTCGGCGAAAAACATTGTCAAATACCGCGAGGAGAACGGGGAGTTCGCCTACCGCGCTCAACTGCTCAAGGTTCCGCGCATCGGGGCAAAGGCTTACGAACAGGCGGCGGGATTTCTGCGGGTCCCGGGCGGCAAGGAGATTCTGGACAACACGGGCGTGCATCCGGAATCCTATGAAGCGACAGAGAAGTTGCTTGCGCTGTTCGGATACACAAAGGGAGATGTGCTCGAGGGAAATCTGAAAGAGTTGCGCGGAAAGGTGACCAAAGCGGGGAGCGCCAAGGTCTGCGAGCAACTGGGGCTCGGTCTGCCAACGCTGAACGATATTCTGACCGAACTGGAGAAGCCCGGGCGGGATATTCGCGATACGTTGCCGCCGCCCGTGTTGCGGGACGATATTCTGAGCATGGAGGACCTCAAGCCGGATATGGAACTGACGGGGACGGTCCGGAACGTAACGGATTTCGGCGCGTTCGTTGACATCGGGGTCCATCAGGACGGATTGGTCCACGTTTCCCATCTTTCCGACCGTTTTGTCAAGCATCCGTCCGAGGTGGTCAAGGTCGGGGACATCGTCAAGGTCCGTGTGCTGAGTGTGGACGTTCCGAAAAAGCGGATTGCCCTGACCATGAAGCAAAAGAAAGGCTGATCTTAATATATTAAGGCTATACGAGACTGCAATCGGCGCTTTGTTCATAGAAAAATGAGCCGATTTGTGAATCATGCACAAATTCGGAGCCTAAAATTTGGGGAAATAAACTCTTTCTTTTTGGGCAAAAATCTGGTACAATATTATAGGTTATATTATCGTCCCGCAGAGGGCTACAGGAGGATTACAAAAAAGATGGCAAGCGTATCTTTGAAACATATCTATAAGAAATATCCGGGCGGTGTCACTGCCGTTTCCGATTTCAATCTGGAGATTAAGGACAAGGAATTTCTCGTTTTGGTCGGACCTTCCGGTTGCGGGAAGTCCACGACTCTGCGTATGATTGCGGGTCTGGAGGAAATTTCCGAAGGGGAACTGCGCATCGGCGACCGTCTGGTCAACGACGTTGCTCCGAAGGACCGTAAAATCGCGATGGTGTTCCAGAACTACGCGTTGTATCCGCATATGTCGGTGTTCGAGAACATGGCATTCGGTCTGAAACTGAGTAAGGTTCCGAAAGAAGTCATCAAGAAGAAAGTCGAAGAAGCCGCGCGCATTCTGGATATTACCCACCTGCTTGACAGAAAGCCGAAGGCATTGTCCGGCGGTCAGAAACAGCGTGTCGCTCTGGGACGTGCAATCGTCCGTGACCCGCAGGTCTTCCTGCTTGACGAGCCGCTTTCCAACCTGGACGCAAAACTCCGTGCAACCATGAGAACCGAGTTGACCAAACTGCACAACCGCGTCGGAACCACCTTTATTTACGTTACGCACGACCAGGTCGAGGCTATGACCATGGCAACCCGTATCGTCGTTATGAAAGACGGTCTGATTCAGCAGGTTGACGCACCGCAGAAGTTGTATGACGAGCCGGTCAATATGTTCGTCGCAGGCTTCATCGGAACGCCGCAGATGAACTTTATGGATGGCAAACTGGAAGAGGAGAACGGCAAGTTGTACTTCGTTTACGAGGGCAACAAACTGCTCGTTCCTGAGGATAAGGCAAGCAACGAAGCGCTGAAAGAATACATCGGCAAGGATGTGGTTGCGGGTCTGCGTCCCGAGTGCATCCATGACGATGCGGCAAGCCTTGAAAAGTGTCCCGATTCCACGTTGGAAGTCGATGTGGACGTCACCGAGTTGATGGGTGCGGAAATTTATCTCTACCTGTTGGTCGGTGAAGAGGGCAAGTTGACCGCGCGCGTGTCCTCCCGTTCCACCACGAGAGCAGGCGACAAGATTAAGATTGCTTTCGATATGACAAGACTGCATATCTTCGATAAAGATACCGAGCGTTGCATCGTTCACTAATCCCGTCAATCTCATAATCAAACAAGGTGCCGACAGACTGTCGGCACCTTGTTCACGTTTGGAAGAATCCGTTCGGCGAGACGCTCTGTCTCATATGATACAACTCTTCCGGCGCAATCGGAACGGATTTCAAGCATATGTTGATAACGGACCGTTTTGCGCGCTTTCCTAAAAAAATCTGATTGAAAAATATGCTTTTTTTCGGAAAAACTATAGACTTTTTGTCGGTTATATAGTATAATATATGTTGGTTGTGTAAAATCCCATATAACACAGGAGGCTTTGGAAGTTATGAAAAAGAAACTGACCACGGTTGCTTTTCGCGGAACGCCCGAGCAGGAAGATGCTCTGCGCGCCGTGATTCGGAAGCACGCCGGGGAAAAGGGTGCTATGATGCCGATTCTTCAGGAGGCGCAGGAGATTTACGGTTACCTGCCTGTTGAGGTCCAGCGCATCATTGCACTGGAAACGGGCGTATCGCTTGAGGAGATTTTCGGCATCGCTTCGTTTTACGCGCAGTTCAAGCTCAATCCCGACGGGCAGTACAGCATCGCGGTCTGCCTCGGTACCGCTTGCTATGTCAAGGGGTCCGGTGAAATCATTGAGGCAATCTCCGAACAACTCGGCGTTCCGGTCGGAAGCACGTCCTCGGACGGAAAGTATTCCATCGAAGCGACCCGTTGTATCGGTGCCTGCGGTCTGGCTCCCGTTCTTACCGTCAACGGTGAGGTTTACGGCAGACTGACCAAGGCAGACGTCCCCACCATTCTCGCGAAGTACATGGATTGAGGAGGAGAGAACCCAAGATGAAAATTACATCTGTTGCTGACCTTCAGGCAGCGTATGAATCCCTGAAGAATACGGTTGCCATCCGTGACGGCGTTCACGAAACGATTGACGGTTACCGCAAGCACATCCTGATTTGCGGCGGTACGGGATGTACCTCGTCCGGCTCGCACGCTCTGCGCGAGAAGTTGGAAGAAGAACTGGCGGCGCATGACCTCGAAAAGGAAGTCAAGGTCGTGACCACAGGTTGTTTCGGTCTGTGCGCGCTGGGTCCGATTATGATTGTTTATCCCGACGGCACGTTCTATTCCCGCGTGACGCCCGACGATATTCCCGAGATTGTGGAGACGCACATCGTCGGCGGTACGCCGGTTGCGCGTTTTGAGTATCACGAAAAGAGCGGCGACCACCATGTGGTCAACTCTCTGGGCGAGATGACGTTCTACAAGAAGCAGCACCGCGTTGCCCTGCACAACTGCGGCGTGATTGACCCCGAGAACATCAACGATTACGTTGCCCGCCGCGGCTATCAGGCTCTGGCAAAGGTTCTGACCTCCATGTCCCGTGAGGATGTGGTGCAGACCATGCTGGACTCCGGTCTGCGCGGACGCGGCGGCGCAGGTTTCCCGACGGGTCTGAAGTGGAAGTTTGCGATGGGTTCCACGGGCAAGAAGTACGTTTGCTGCAATGCCGACGAGGGTGACCCCGGTGCATTCATGGACCGTTCGGTTCTGGAGGGCGACCCGCACTCGGTTCTGGAGGCAATGGCGATTGCCGGCTATGCAATCGGCTCCGATGAGGGTTACATCTATGTCCGCGCGGAATACCCGATTGCCATTCACCGTCTGAAGATTGCGATTGAGCAGGCGCACGAAGCGGGATTGCTCGGCGAGAACATCTTCGGAACCGGCTTCAATTTCGATATTTCTCTGCGGTTCGGTGCGGGCGCATTCGTCTGCGGCGAAGAAACCGCACTCATGACCTCCATTGAGGGCAAGAGAGGCGAGCCGAGACCCCGTCCGCCGTTCCCGGCAATCAAGGGTCTGTTTGACAAGCCGACCATCCTGAATAACGTGGAGACTTACGCGAACGTCGCGCAAATCATCCTCAACGGACCCGAATGGTTCGCGGGAATGGGAACCGAGAAATCCAAAGGCACCAAGGTCTTTGCGCTCGGCGGCAAAATTACCAACACGGGTCTGGTCGAAGTTCCGATGGGAACCACGCTCCGCGAGGTCATTGAGGAAATCGGCGGCGGTATCCCGAACGGCAAGAAGTTCAAAGCGGCGCAGACCGGCGGTCCCTCCGGCGGATGTATCCCGGCAAGTCTGATTGACACGCCGATTGACTATGACAACCTGATTGCCATCGGCTCCATGATGGGGTCGGGCGGACTCATCGTCATGGATGAAGACAACTGCATGGTTGATATTGCACGGTTCTTCCTTGATTTCACGGTGGACGAGTCCTGCGGAAAATGCACACCCTGCCGCGTCGGTACCAGACGCCTGCTGGAGATTCTGGACAAGATTATCTCGGGCAAGGGCGAGATGGAAGACATTGAGCGGATGGAGGAGTTGGCGAACTACATCAAGTCCGCGTCGCTTTGCGGTCTGGGTCAGACGGCTCCGAACCCCGTGCTTTCCACCCTGCGTTACTTCAAGGACGAGTACATTGCGCACATTGTGGACAAGAAATGTCCTGCCGGCGTGTGCAAGAAGCTGCTCCGCTACAGCATCGACCGCGAGAAGTGCATCGGTTGCGGAATGTGCGCGCGCAGTTGTCCTGCAGGCGCAATCAACCGGACCGACTACACGGCGCCCGGGCATAAGTTGGCTTCGATGGAAATCGACCCCGAAAAGTGCGTGAAGTGCGGCGCTTGTATGTCGACCTGTAAGTTCAAAGCTATTTCCAAGGGTTAAGAAAGGGGATTGTGGACATGGATATGATCAAAGTAAAAATCAACGGCAGAGAATATGCCGTCGAAAAAGGCGCCACGGTTCTCGAAGCCGCTAAAGCGGCGCATATCGACATTCCGACGCTGTGCTATCTGAAGGACATCAACGAGATCGGCGCGTGCCGTCTTTGCCTCGTGGAGGCTTCCGAGCGCAGAGGTCCCGCTATGGGTCCGTTCCGCATGGTGACCGCCTGCGTGTATCCCTGCACGGACGGAATGGAAATCAAGACCAACACTCCGCGAATCGCGGAGTCCCGCCGCATGAATCTGGAACTTCTGCTCTCCAACCATGATAAGAACTGCCTCTCCTGCGTGCGCTCCACCAACTGCGAATTGCAGACGCTCTGCCGCGAATACGGCGTGGATTCCTCCCGCTTTGACGGCGTTGTTAACCACTACGAGGTGGATGCGAAGTCGCCGATTATCCGCGACAACAACAAGTGCATTCTCTGCCGCCGCTGTGTGGCAACCTGTGCCAAGGTGCAGGGCATCGGCGTCATCGGCGCGAACAACCGCGGTTTTGATACCTACATCGGTTCGGCGTTCGGCGAGGCGCTGGCGGACACCTCCTGCATCAATTGCGGTCAGTGTATCGTTGCCTGCCCCGTGGGTGCGCTTTACGAGAGAGACGATACAGACGAAGTGTTTGAAGCGTTGGAAGACCCCGAAAAGCACGTTCTGATTTGCACCGCACCGTCGGTTCGTGCGCAGATTGGCGAATGCTTCGGCTACGAACCCGGGACCGACACCGAGGGCAAGATGGTTGCCGCGCTGAAAGCGCTCGGTTTTGACGGTGTGTTCGATATGAATCTGTCCGCCGACCTCACCATCGTGGAGGAAGCAACCGAGTTGATCGGCAGAATTCAGAACAAGGGCGTTCTGCCGATGATTTCGTCCTGCTCGCCGGGGTGGATTAAGTTCTGTGAGCATTACTTCCCCGATTTCGTTGACAATCTGTCGACCTGCAAGTCCCCGCAACAGATGTTCGGCGCGGTCGTTAAGACCTACTACGCCGAAAAAATGGGTTGGGACCCCAAGGATATCTTCATGGTGTCGGCAATCCCGTGTACTGCAAAGAAGTTTGAGGTCACGAGACCCGATGAATGCGCGGCGGGACTTCCCGACGTGGATGTGGCGATTACGACCCGCGAAGTCGGTCGCATGATTCAGAAAGCGGGTATCAACTTCCGTGCGCTTGAGGACGAAAAGTTCGATGACCCGTTCGCAATCGGTTCGGGTGCCGGTGCAATCTTCGGCGCAACGGGCGGTGTGATGGAAGCGGCGCTGCGTTATGCGGCGGAGATCATTCTCGGTAAGAAGTTGGAGAAAGTCGACTTTACCGAAGTCCGCGGAACCGAGGGCATCAAACTCGCGTCCTATAAACTGGGCGACATGGATGTCAAGGTTGCGGTTGCTTCGAGCACGGGCATGGCAAAGAAGCTGTTGAATATGATTCGGAACGGCGACGAGGCGGTCAAGGACGTTATCTTCATCGAGATTATGGGTTGCCCGGGCGGTTGCGTCAACGGCGGTGGTCAGCCGATTCAGCCCGCAAAGGTCCGGATGAATACCGATTTGCGCGCGGTCCGTGCGGCGGTCCTGTACCGTGACGACGCAGAGGAATCTTTGCGCAAATCGCAGGATAACCTCGCAGTGCAGACGCTCTACAAGGAGTTCTTCGGAGAACCGAACAGCCACAAGGCACACGAAATTCTGCACACCTCGTATATCAAGCGCGGTCTGTAAGAAAAAAGGCAACAGGCGGGGCGAAACCGGCTCCTGCCTGTTGTCGCATTTCATGATTTTGTATGAATGCGCTTTTCTGCTTTTGTGTAAAACGACAAAAATGCAAAAAGACGCAAAAAATGATTGAAAAATCATGAAAAATGTGATATGATTTAATTGTATCATTAGATGTCGCAGGGTGGTGTATCACCCGCAAACCTCTAATATGTATAAAAGATTTTGGAGGGCTTTTATCATGGCTGAAGTAGTCACATTGTTCAGAAACAAGATGAACGGTTACAACAAAGAGGAAGTAAACCTCTATGTGAAGGACCGCGAGGAAAAACTGCAGGAGAAAGACGCGACCATTACATCGCTCAATGAGCAGGTAGCGGAATTGCAGAAGCAGTTGGCAGAGGCGCAGGAAGCCGCAAAACTCGCGGCTGAGGCTCCCGTTCCCACTCCCGCAGAGGATTCTGACCCCATTCTTGACGCCGAAATCGCAGAAAAGGCAGAAAAGTTCGACCTGCTGATGAAGCGTTGGGGCGATGAGGAGATGGGTCCTGCAATTGCGAAGAAGAAAGTGATTCTGGAAGAGGCGGAGAGAGCCGCGGACGTGTTCTATGAAAAGTCCGCAGAAAAGGTTGCCGCTTGCCTCGACGCGGATTTCGCGAAACTGGCAGAGGCTCTGCGCGCCGACCTCGACGCTTACCTCTACAGCAAGTCGCTGGCGGGCCGCGTTAAGACCTGCGTGGATTACTCCAAGCGCATTTCCGCTAAGATTGCGGCGGGTCTGCACGCGCTGTTCCAGATTCCCGGAAAAGTCTACAAGGCGACCACCGAGAGAGTGAACGAAGCGACCGACCGCGCAAAGGCGATGGCGGCTACATACAAGGCACACAAGGCGTCTTACAAAGCACAGTAATCCGTCGGTGTCCTGAATATTCTGCGGTAGAAAGTGATGGTTTTCGGATGAATATCGGTGAGAAGATTCGTTCCTTGCGGGTTGCAAAACTCATGACGCAATCGGAACTTGCCGGTAACAAAATCACCCGAAATATGCTGAGTTGTATCGAAAACGGCTCCGCGCAACCGTCGCTTTCTACCGTAGTTTATATTGCCGGACGGCTGAACGTGCCGGTCGGGTTTTTGCTCGCGGAGGAGGGGGACGAGATTGTTTATCAGAAGATGAACAGTCTTGCCAACATCAAACGCGCATACAAGTCGGGGGACCTTGCGGGGTGTCGCTCGCTGTGCCTTTCCGCCTGTCCCGAGCCGGACGATGAGATTCGCCTGTTGCTCGCAAACTGCGACGCGGGGATTGCCTGCGAGGCATTCCGTCACGGAAAACTGCGGCTTTGCTGTCGGTATTTTGACGAAGCCTTGCGGTATGCGGATGAGTGTCTGTATCCGCTTCCGCAGATTCCCGCAGAGGCGGCGGTTTATTTCGGTTATATGGAAAACCGTATTTCTCCGATGCTTGCTTCCGACGTTCTCGACGCAGAGCGTCCCACCGAAACGGTTCGGGACGAGTCGCCGTTTGCGCGGTATGCGGGCGCCTTGGATGCGTTGGATAATGGGAATGACGGACCGGCAACCGCGTTTCTTTCCGATGCGGAAAGCGGCGGAAATCGGTTTTACGCCAATCACCTGCGCGCCAAGAGTGCAATGGCAAAGGGGATTTATCGGGATGCTAAAACGCTTCTGTTGCGCATGTTGAACGGTGAGGAGCCGTTGAACGAGGTTGGTTTGTATGCGGTGCTTTGTGATTTGGAAATCTGCTGTCGCGAGACCGAGGATTTCAAGGGCGCTTATCGTTACACAAACGAAAAGGTACAACTGTTGGAACATCTCCTGAAAGAAAACTGAATTAACGCAGACAGACGCGATTTTGCTCCTGTCTGTTGTCTTTACAACGGACAAAAATCACAACTTGTGTTATACTGTAATCAATCTGATGGGATTGAAGATTTCCGTAAAAGGCAAGGGGGTACAAAGCGAATCTTTCCGCTTTTTTCAACGGTTGCCAAAACGGAGACAGAAAAGGAGAAAATCAAAATGAACATTGTGATTTCGTGGCTGTTTTTAATGTATTTTGCGGTGCTTGGGACGGAACGGGTGAAGAGTCTGTTTCCTGTCGGAACGGGAGGCTTTTTCGCCACGCCTTTCGACGGATACGTCAATTTGATGACGGTTCTTTCTTTGGCTGCAACGTTAGTTTTGCTGATTGGATTCAACGGCGGCTTCTGGCGATCCCTGTTCGGAGGTGCCAAACCGGATTACCGCGTGCTCGTGATAACTGCAGGTGTTCTGCTTCTTTCGGGAATGGTTCACACCGAACATACCGTTGCGCCGCTTCAGTTCGTTTCCTATGGCGCTTTGATTCTTGCAATGATTCTGCAAACCGTCCTTCAGGTAAAAGCGGACGGTCATGCGGCGTCCTATTGGCTTTCTCTTTGCTACCTTGTGGCATTTTCAATGGCGATTCCGGTCGTTTACCGAGCGACCATTTCGCATTCAGGACTGTTCCATGTTTTGGAGGCGGTTACAGCCGTTGCGTTGGTTATTTGTTTCACGCTTCTGACTGTGCGTGTGTTTGAAGGAAACGGGCGGAATCTGCTTCTTATCGTGCCGTTTGCTATCATGTTTCTGATGGATGTCGTACTCATTGCGATGCGTTGGCAGGAAACGGTCAATTGGTTTGTTTTGGTTGCAGGCGGACTGGCAACGATACTGTTTCTGATTGGCAGAATCCTGCTTCCGAGGTTGTCATAAGTGTAATCAAAAAAGTGCGGGAACGAATGAAAGTTCCTGCACTTTTTTGATTGGAAAGATTGATTGGATGTTATGCGAGCGAACAGCGGGTCAGAACAGTTTCTCGATATCTTCGCGGGTAAACGTCTGCGTTTTGTCGCAGAAGCGGCAGTTGACCGTCAGAACGGGGGGCTTGCCCTCGGCAACCTGTTCGTCCAACATTTTCAGCAGTTCGGGCTTTCCGAGTGTGATGAGCGCGCGGGATACGCGGTCACGGTTGCAGGTGCAACGGTAGGCAACGTCCAATTCGTCGAAAACGTCGTACCGGATGTCCCGCAACGCAATGTCGGCAATCGCTTGGTTTGTCATGCCTGCGTCAAACAGTGCGGAAACATTGGAAAGGTCCTGCGCGTTCCGCTCCAAAAGGTCAATGACATGGTTGTCGGCAAAGGGAAGCAGTTGGATCAGTACCCCGCCTGCCGCGCGGCAGGCTCCGTCGGTCCCAATCAGAACGCCGAGTGCACAGACCGTTGGGATTTGCTCACTTTGCGCAAAGTATGCGGCAATGTCCTCCGCAATCTCCCCGCTGACCAAACGGACCGAACCGTTGTAAGGCTCGTCTCCGCCCATGTCGCGCACGATGTTGAGCAGTCCGTGACCGACCGCGCCGCCAACGTCCAACTTCCCGTTCGCTTTCAGCGGCAGGTCGACCGCAGGGTTCTGAATATAGCCCCGCACGTTTCCGATGTAGTCGGAGACGGCAATGACCTTGCCCGCGGGACCGTCGCCGTCCAGCGTTACGGTGATGCTGTCGGTCTTTTCCCCGAGCATACAGCCCATGACGGAAGTTCCCGTCAGCAGTCTGCCGAGCGTTGCCGAAGCGGTGGGGGTCGTGTGGTGATAGCGAATCGCCTGATTGACGATTTCCGTTGAATTGATGACGTGAATCCGCGCGCTGCCGTCTGCGGTCATGGCGCGGAGAATGGTTGATGACATATTCGGTTCCTCTTTTTTATTTAATGGCGCGTGCCGCGAAATACCAACGCTCGGTCTGCTCATTCGGGAGGGAGAAACGGTAGTCGGCGTAAATGCCGAGCAGTTCCATGCCCGATTTCGCCAGAGCCGTCTGGATTTCGTCCGATTCGTAGCAACGCTCCTGCTGATGCTCGTCCGAGCGGCGATAGGAGCCGTCCGGCTGTTCTTCAAAAATGGACAGGTCAAAATCGCAGATGCGGGACTTTTCGTCATAAAAATTCTGCCAAGCGCAGAAGATGTCCGCACCGCCGTCCGTCTCGGACCGTTCCGCTTCCAATACATAGGCGTTGTTGGCGTAGACGGTGCGGAATTTATAGGGGGTGTTCACGTCAAACAGGAACAGCCCGTTCGGGTCAAGGTAGTTGTGTACGGTCCTGAAGCAGGCGGATAGGTCGCCGTCACGCAACAGATAGTTGAGACTGTCCAGACAGCAGGTGACCGCGCCGACCGTTCCGTACAACTCAAACGACCGCATATCCTGTTCCAGAAATAAAATGTTTGCTCCCTCCGGTTTTGCGGCATAGGCGCGGGAGAGCATATCCGCACTGCCGTCAACGCCAATCATATCGTAACCGCGGCGCGCCAGTTCCAAGGTCATACTTCCCGTTCCGCAGGCGAGGTCCAGAACCAACTCGGGACGGGCGGGGAGATGGCGGTCAAAGCATTGCTCCACAAAATCCGCCCACGCGGAGTAGTCGATTTCCCGATTGAGCAAATCGTAGACACCCGCAAGCGCGCGGTATCCCTCACAGCCGCTCATGAATCGGTCGGCAAGCGGGGATTCTCGCGGCGCTCGGCTTGGTCAAGACGCTCAAGGACCGTCAGATACCCTTCACTGCCGTATTTGAGACAACGGTTGACGCGGCTGATGGTCGCGGTAGAAAGTCCGGTTTTTGTGGCAATCTCCGAGTAGACGCAGTTGTCGGAGAGCATTCTTGCCGCCTGAAGTCTGCGGGACATTTCGGTCAGTTCCGAAATGGTGCAAAGGTCCTCGAAAAAGGAAAGACATTCCTCGGGAGTCTGAAGCGTGAGGATGCCGCGTATCAGATATTCGGTATTTTCGTCCGGCTTGCGGTTGGGCATGACGGTGTTCCTTTCTGCTGTTAATCTTCTCTCATGGTATCGACCCTTAATATCATACCATAAAATAAGGAAAAAGTAAAGAGGGGAAAGGAAAAAGTTTCGGGGATTTTTCCTCTGACCGAAATAAGAAAGAAGTGTGAAAAATGCAAAAAAAGGGGAAAAGGGCTTGACAAATCGTTTCCGGTAGAGTATAATATAGTAAATAGGCAAGGAGGGCATACTTCTATGAGCAAAATTACAGAGCTTTTACATACCGGAGTGGGCGACCTGCTCATTAAGGTCAATAACCGTTTTGATTGGCTCGCCGAAAAAACAGGTTGGAATACGACAGTTTTCTGTGTGGTGGCAATTGCGGTTGCCGTTATTCTCGGGCTTTGGGCAATGCGCCTGATTAAGCCCATCAGCGCACTGATTGTCGGCGGAGTGGGCTATTTGGCGGGAACCGAGATTTACCGTCTGTTGGTTGCCAATATCGGGTTTATGGAAAAATGGCCCGAGTGGGGAAAATATATTGCCGGCGGCGTTCTGGCGCTTGTCCTTGCAATCCTCGGATGGAAAAAGTGTCTGCACGCGGTACTTGTGGTATATGCGATTGCGGGCTACTATCTGGCATCCTACTATTTCGCGAACAACGTGTTGGTCGGAATTGCCGGTGCGTTGCTTCTGACGCTTTTGGCGGCATTTGTCGTTCGCTTCGCGTTTATTCTGGTAACGAGTGCATCGAGTGCTTACCTGTTGGTTCTGGCAGTCGGCAAACTGCTTCCGAAACTGAGTTGGTTGCAACTCGGCGGCGCGGACCGGACGATTGCGCTTTGCATTTTCGGAACGGTTGCAATCGTGCTGTTCCTGATTCAGTGCGAGACCACCAGAAGTTACGAGTGCGAATAACCGAAAGGTCCGACCGATTCAATCGGTCGGACCCTTTTTACATCTTTACATTTGCTTCCGCATCTTTTCCAGAGCCGCTTTTTCCAGTCTGGAGACCTGTGCCTGTGAGATTCCGATTTCTCCCGCAATTTCCATCTGCGTTTTGTTGCGCCAGAAACGAAGTTGGATGATGTTCCGCTCGCGCGGGGTCAGGTGCTTCATCGCATCGCGCAGGACGATGCTTTCCAACCACATGGCGTCGCCGTCCGAAGAATCGGACAGTTGGTCCATCAGATACAGGGCGTCTCCGCCGTCATTGTAAACAGGTTCGTAAAGTGAAAGCGGTTCGATAATGGCTTCCATTGCGTTCAGGACCGCTTCTTTCTTTTCTCCGAGCCGTGCGGCAATTTCGTCTACGGTCGGTTCACCCGCTTTGGTTGCAATCAATTCTTCTCGAACCTGTAGCGCGCGATACGCAAGGTCGCGCGTGGAGCGGCTGATGCGAATGGCGTTGTTGTCGCGCAGATAGCGTCGGATTTCGCCGATAATCATCGGAACCGCGTAGGTCGAAAATTTGACGTCCAAATCCAGATTGAAGTTGTCGACCGCTTTGACCAATCCGATGCAACCGACCTGAAATAGGTCGTCCATGCTTTCTCTTCTGCCCGAGAAGCGCTGAACGATGGAAAGCACCAACCGCAGATTCCCCGAAATCAACTCCGCACGGGCGCGTTCGTCTCCCGCGCGGGCGCGGAGCAGGAGTGTATGCTTCTCTTCATCTGTCAGGACCTTGAGGTGTGAGGTGTTGACGCCGCAGATTTCAACCCGATTTCGTTGCATGATAAACCTCGCTTGTGTGAGATACCATGAGTATTGACGGTCGGGCGGGTCGATTATGCAGGAAAAAAGAGCCAAAGAGGAGACAAAAAGAAAGATTTTTGGTCAAACCTCTTGACACATTCCCAAAAGCATGGTATAATAGTTGTAATCTTAGGGGATGGTCGTGCCTGACGCTCCCCGCGACAAATTCATTTGAATTGCGAGGTAAAAAATGAAACACACGAATCAGTTCAAAAAAGGGTTTACCGCTGTCGAACTTTTCTTCGTCATTGTGGTGATTGTTGCGCTTGCCGCATTTCTGATTCCTCATTTTATGAACCTGAGGGCGGAGAAGAACGAAACCGCTGCGATGCAGGATGCAGCCAACGTTCTGAGCAGAGACCTCATTCATGCGGGCGGTGCGCTGACCAACATGGATAATGTGACCCTGAAAGACGGCAAGACCGGAACGCAGTATTACATTGCCTCCAAGTATACGTTCAAAGAGGGCGGCAAACTTGCGGCGAACTCCTATACAACCGAGGACTCGGCAACCTTCACCAAGGCAAGCGAGGGCGAGGTTGGCAAGGAATACTATGTGATGGAAGCCTACACCGGAACCTACGATGCCAAAAACGACGCATACACGGTGAGCATTGTGAAGTCCGGAAAGACCTACACCTGTGTTTTCGCAAAGAACGAATGGACCGTTAAGGCAAAATAAACGATAAGATAAACCGAAGCACTCGGCGCCGTTAAGGGTGTCGGGTGCTTTTCTTTTGGAGGTGCGGAAATGTTGGAGGCGATGCAAATCTCGCTGACCGATTCCGACGTGTTTGCGGTCACTGCTTTTCTGGCGGGACTGATTGGGGTTTGCGTGGGGAGTTTTCTCAATGTGGTCATTTACCGGTTGCCGAGAGGAATGAGCCTTGCCATGCCGCCGTCGCATTGCCCGTCCTGTAACCGCAGGTTGCGGTGGTTTGAGAATATCCCGATTCTGTCGTATCTGTTTCTTCGGGGACGGTGCAGGACCTGTCGGGCGCGCATTTCTCCGCGCTATGCCGCAGTGGAATTCGCAAACGGCGCACTTTGGGTTGCGGCGGTCTTTGTGTGGCGGAATAACGTTCTCATGGCGGTTGCGGCGGCGCTTGCGGTATCGGTGAACTTGTGTGTATGCTTTGTCGATTGGGAACAGGGTTTGATTCCCGACCGCTTTCAGGTTATGCTTGCACTGCTCGCGATTCCCGCAACGCTTCTGGACGGTTCCGATGGATGGATTTCTCACGTCATCGGTGCGGCGGCGGGCGGAGCAGTGCTTGCGTTGGTCGGGTTTCTGGTGTCCAAACGCATCGGACAGGAGGCGCTCGGTTGGGGCGATGTGAAGTTTGTCGCGGTCAGCGGGGCATTTCTCGGGTGGAAACGGCTTTTGCTGATGCTGTTGCTTGCGTCAGTCGGCGGGTGCATTTGGTCCCTATTCCGGCGGAAAGATAAACGGCAACGCACGGTTGCATTCGGACCGTTTCTGACATTTGGCTTTACGGTTGCGCTGTTTGCAGGGGAGCGAATCATTCGCGCCTATCTGACGCTTTTTGCGGGGTAATGCCGGAAGAAAAAGAAATTTTCCGAAATCCCTTGACAAAGCGCGCACTTTGTGGTACAATAAAACCAAGATAAAAAGGGGATACCGATTGTGACGGGGCAGACGGTCGTCGGAAGCGGGAAACCCGGGCGGAGTTTGATTGCCGCTTCTTTTCCGTACACAACCTGCCCCCAATCGGGCAGGTTTTTTGAACCCCGAGAAAGGAGTACCGAGCATGAAGATTCGCACCGACCGCTTCCGGACCGAGAATCCCGCGTTCCGTTCCGCGTTGGAGTTGTTTGCAAAAGGTGACGGTCTTGTTCCTGTTTTTTCGGATTCCTATTTGATTTGTCCGGCTTTCTGTGACGTACACGTTCACATGAGGGAGCCGGGCTTTTCTTATAAGGAGACCGTCGGAAGCGGGAGCCGCGCGGGAGCGCGGGGCGGGTACACTGCGCTGTGTGCCATGCCGAATCTGAACCCCGTCCCCGATACACCAAAAACGCTTGCCGTCGAGGAGGACATCATCCGCCGTGATGCCGTGGTGCGGGTCCTGCCCTACGGAGCCATTACGATGGGCGAGGAGGGACGACAACTTTCGGACATGGAGGGCATGGCACCGCATATCTGCGCGTTCTCAGATGACGGGCGCGGAGTGCAGGACGCGGGGCTGATGCGGGAAGCCATGCTGCGGGCGCGGGCGCTCGGCAAAATCATTGCGGCGCATTGCGAAGATAAGTCCCTGCTTGCGGGCGGGTACATCCACGACGGCGATTACGCGCGGGCGCATGGGCATCACGGAATTTCCTCGGCGAGCGAATACAAACAGGTAGAACGGGACCTGCTTCTGGCGGAGGAAACCGGCACCTCCTATCACGTTTGCCACGTCTCAACCAAGGAGAGTGTGGAACTGATTCGGCAGGCAAAGCGGTCGGGGGTCGATGTGACCTGCGAGACGGCGCCGCACTATCTGGTGCTGACCGACCGCGACCTTGAGGAGGACGGGCGTTTCAAGATGAACCCGCCACTGCGGAGTGAAGCGGACCGCGAGGCACTTCTGGAGGGGATTGCGGACGGAACGGTTGACATGATTGCAACCGACCATGCGCCGCACAGCACTGCGGAAAAGGCGCGGGGACTGCGGGACAGTCTGTTCGGCATTACGGGTCTGGAAACGGCGTTTGCGGTTCTGTATACGAAATTGGTTTTGGGCGGGGTGGTGACGCCCGAAACGTTGACGGACCTGCTCGGCAGCAATCCGCGGCGGCGGTTCGGAATTCCGACCTGCGGAGAGGATTACGCCGTGTTTGAGTTGGCAACGCCTTATACGGTTGACCCCGCACGCTTTGCGTCGATGGGAAAAAGCACGCCGTTCGCGGGATGGACGGTGAGAGGAAAATGTGTGGCAACGGTCATGGGAGGAAAAACAGTATGGCAAGAATTTTCGACGGAAAACTGATTCTGGAGGACGGAAGCGAATACTACGGCTACCGCTTCGGTGCGGACGGGGACCGCGTTTGCGAAGTGGTGTTCAACACCTCGATGGTCGGGTATCAGGAGATTGTTTCCGACCCGTCCTACACCGACCAAGCGGTGGTGATGACCTATCCGCTGATTGGAAATTACGGAGTCAACGACGAGGACAACGAAACGCGGCATCCGAGCGTCAGCGCGCTGTTGGTTGGGGAATGCAACGCGGAACCCTCCAATTTCCGCAGTGCAAGGAGCCTTTCGGATTGGATGAACGCCTGCGGTGTGGCGGGTCTGGAGGGGCTTGACACCCGCCGCCTGACCGGAAGTATTCGCGACAGAGGAAGCCGGTTGGGGCTTCTGACCTCCGCCGATACGAAAACCGAGGAGGGTGTGCGGCGAATCGGTGCGTACCGCGTCCCACATGACGCGGTGGCGCGGGTGTCGACGAAAAAGGTGCGTTTCTCGCCTGCCGAGGGAAAGACCGTCTGCCGCGTGGCGGCAATCGACTGCGGGATAAAAGAGAATATCGTGCGGTCGCTCAATCGCCGCGGATGTGACGTGACGGTGTTCCCGTTCGACACGCCCGCAGAGGAAATCGAGCGTATAAATCCCGACGGACTCTTTCTTTCCAACGGTCCGGGGGACCCGCAGGACGTTACGCCCGTCATCGGTCTGGTACGCGAGTTGCGCGGGAAACTGCCGATTTTCGGAATCTGCCTCGGGCATCAGATGATTGCGCTTGCTTACGGCGCCAAGACTTACAAACTGAAATTCGGTCACCGCGGCGGCAACCATCCGGTCAAGAATCTTCTGAACGGGCGGGTGGAGATTACCTCGCAGAACCACAGTTACGCGGTGCGGGCGGAATCGGTCGACGGAACGGGGCTGGAGGTCACGCATGTCAACCTGCTGGACGGAAGCGTGGAGGGCTTGCGATGCGAGCGGGACTGCGTTTTCTCGGTGCAGTACCATCCCGAGAGCGCCCCGGGGCCCGAGGACAGCGGGTATCTGTTCGACCTGTTCACGGAAAACATGAAACGCTTTGGAGGGAACCGAAATGCCTAAAAGACGTGATTTGAAAAAAGTGATGGTCATCGGGAGCGGACCGATTGTCATCGGTCAGGCGGCGGAGTTCGATTATGCGGGAACACAGGCTTGTCTGGCTCTGCGGGAAGAGGGCTATGAGGTGGTGCTTTGCAACTCCAATCCCGCAACCATCATGACCGATACCAGCATTGCGGACAAGGTTTACATGGAGCCGCTGACCTTGGAATATGTGGCAAAAATCATCCGTTACGAGCGCCCCGATGCCATCATTCCGGGGCTTGGCGGTCAGACGGGGCTGAATCTTGCAATTCAACTGGAGAAAAAAGGTGTTCTGCGGGAATGCGGGACCGAACTGCTCGGAACCAAGAGCGCGAGCATCGAACGCGCTGAGGACCGCGAACTGTTCAAGAAACTTTGTGAGGAAATCGGCGAGCCGGTCTGCCCCTCCGAGATTGCGAAAACTCTGGAGGACGGACTGGCGGCGGCGGAACGAATCGGATACCCCGTGGTATTGCGTCCCGCGTTTACGCTTGGCGGAACGGGCGGCGGCTTTGCCGCAAACGAGGAGGAATTCCGCAGCCTGATGGCGGGTGCGTTGGAGCTGTCCCCCGTGCACGAGGTGCTGGTGGAAAAGAGCGTCAAGGGCTACAAGGAAATCGAATACGAGGTCATGCGCGATGCGAACGACACCGCGATTGTGGTTTGCAACATGGAGAACCTTGACCCTGTCGGAGTTCACACGGGGGATTCGGTGGTGGTCTGCCCGAGCCAGACCCTGACTAACCGCGAATACCAGATGCTTCGCAACAGCGCGCTGAAACTCATTCGGAGCCTTGAGATTGAGGGCGGTTGCAACGTGCAGTTCGCGCTCGACCCCGATTCGTTTCAATACTATGTCATTGAGGTCAACCCGCGGGTGTCGCGGTCCTCGGCACTGGCAAGCAAGGCGAGCGGATTCCCGATTGCGCGGGTATCGGCAAAGATTGCGGTCGGGTTGCGGCTTGACGAAATCATGCTTCCCAACACGCCCGCTTCGTTTGAGCCGGCGCTCGACTATGTGGTGACCAAAATGCCGCGCTTCCCGTTCGATAAGTTCGCAAGTGCATCCAACCGGCTTTCCACACAGATGAAAGCGACCGGCGAGGTCATGAGCGTGGGGCGGACCTTTGAGGAAAGTCTGCTCAAAGCCGTGCGTTCCTTGGAAATCGGCGCATACCACCTGTTCTCCGCCAAAGCCGAGGGAATGACGGACGGGGAACTGCGGAACTATATTGCCGACGCGACCGACGACCGTCTATTCATGCTCGCCGAACTGTTGCGGCGGGGCGAGACGGTGGACGCGCTGTTTGAAGCAACGAAAATCGACCGTTTCTTCCTGCGGAAACTCAAGCATATCGTAACGCTTGAACGAGCGCTCGCTGCGGCGCCGAACGACTCCTCGGAACTGGCGGAATGCAAGAAATACGGCTTTTCGGACCGCGCGGTCGCAAGGCTTTGGAACACGACCGAGGAAGCGGTCTGCCGCCTGCGAAAGTCTGTCGGCATCGTTCCGGTCTACAAGGCAATCGACACCTGCGCCTCGGAATTTGATGCCTACATTCCGTACTATTACTCCACTTATGCCGAGGAGAATGAAGCGCGGCGCGATACGGGCAAACCGAAAATCGTGGTTCTCGGCGCGGGGCCCATCCGCATCGGACAGGGTGTGGAATTCGATTATTCCACGGTCCACGCGGTGCAGACCATCAGGAAATCGGGGTACGAGGCGATTATCATCAACAACAATCCCGAAACGGTGTCCACCGACTACACCACCTCGGATAAACTCTACTTTGAGCCGCTGACCGCCGAGGACGTAATGCACATCATCGAACTGGAGAAGCCCGAGGGCGTGATTGCGTCACTGGGCGGGCAGACCGCAATCAACCTTGCCGAAAAGTTGGCGGCGCGCGGCGTGAAGATTATCGGGACCGACTGCGAGGCGATTGAACGGGCGGAAAACCGCGACGTGTTCGAGCGCCTGCTTGCAGACCTCGGAATCCCCGAGCCGAAAGGACGCGCGGTGACCAACGTGGAGGACGGTGTGAGCGCGGCGGCGGAGATTGGGTATCCCGTTCTGGTGCGCCCCTCGTTCGTGCTGGGCGGCAGAGCCATGCAGATTGTGGCGGACGAGGCGGGTCTGCGGCATTACCTGCAAACGGCGGTGGAGGTGGACCGCGACCGTCCCGTCCTGGTGGACCGCTACATTGTGGGGAAAGAGGTTGAGGTTGACGCCATCTGCGACGGGCGGGATGTGTTTGTCCCCGGAATTATGGAACTGGTGGAGCGGACCGGCATTCACAGCGGCGACAGCATCAGCGTCTATCCGCCGTTCAGCATCTCGGACCGTGTCAAGGGCATTATCCTGCAATATACCAAGCGATTGGGGCTTGCCATCGGCATCGTGGGGCTGTTCAACATCCAGTTTATCGTGGACCGCAACGACGAGGTGTTCATCATTGAGGTCAACCCGCGGTCGAGCCGCACCGTGCCGTTCCTCTCCAAGGCGACGGGGTACTGCCTTGCGGACATCGCAACCGAGGTCATTCTCGGCAAATCGCTCAAAGAACAGGGCATCTTCGACCTTTACGCGCCCGAAAAGAAGCGGCATTACGTCAAGGTTCCCGTGTTCTCTTTCAGCAAGATTACGGGTGTGGACGCGTCGCTTTCGCCCGAAATGAAGTCCACGGGCGAAGCAATCGGCTACGACGATAAACTCAACCGTGCACTTTACAAAGCGTTGCAGGCATCGGGCATGAAACTACACAACTACGGAACGGTATTCGTAACGGTCCGCGACAACGACAAGGAGGAAGCGCTTCCTCTCGTGCGCAGATTCTATCATCTCGGCTTCAATATCGAGGCAACCGAGGGGACCGCCCGCTTCCTCAAAGAGAACGGCATCCGCACGCGGATTCTCGGCAAACTCGGCGAGGGGTCCCGCGACATCGAAAATGCCCTGCGGCAGGGACACATTGCCTATGTCATCAACACGGGTGACATGGCAAACGCGGGACAAAATACCGACGGTCACCGTATCAGACAGATTGCAACCGAGAATACTATCACCATGTTCACGTCGCTTGATACCGTGCGGGTTCTTCTGGACGTGTTGGAAGAAACCACGCTCGGCGTATCGACGATTGATTCCTGATGGGAGGGCAAAATGAAAGAAGTCAACTATACGGTCGGAACGAACCGAAAAATCGCGCGGGACATCTACGAAATGACCCTGCACGGCGACAATTCGGCAATCACGCGCCCGGGGCAGTTCGTGAACCTGCTGATTGAGGGCTGTTACCTGCGCCGCCCGCTGTCGGTCTGTAACGTCGACGGTGACCGTCTGACGCTGATTTACAAGGTGGTGGGAAAGGGGACCGAAATTCTGTCCCGCACGCAGTCGGGAACGGTCATCAACACCCTGACGGGGCTTGGGAACGGCTTTGACGTGACCCGTGCAGGCGAGCGCCCGCTTCTGGTGGGCGGCGGTGTCGGGGTCCCGCCGATGTATCTGCTTTGCCGCAGGCTGATTGAGAACGGCGCGAAACCGATTGTTGTTCTCGGCTTCAACACGGCGGAGGATGTCTTTTACCGCGCGGAATTTGAGGCGCTCGGCGCAGAATTGCACATTGCAACGGCGGACGGCTCAATCGGCACGCGCGGCTTTGTGACCGATGTGGTCAAGGACCTGTCGTACACCTACTTTTACACCTGCGGACCGCTTCCGATGTTCTACGCGCTGGAGCGGACGGTCCGGACCGCAGGCGAATACAGTTTTGAAGAACGGATGGGGTGCGGGTTCGGCGCCTGTATGGGCTGTTCCTGCAAAACGAAATACGGAACCAAACGCATCTGCGTCAACGGTCCGGTACTGAAACGGGAGGAGATTATCTGGTGAATACGAAAGTCAGTCTGTCGGGATGGGAACTGGACAACCCGATTATTCCCGCGAGCGGGACGTTCGGTTACGGTCGCGAATTCGCGGCGCTCTATGATTTGGATATACTCGGAACCTTTTCGTTCAAGGGGACCACGGTGGAGGAACGCTTCGGAAACCCCACGCCGCGCATTGCGGACAGTTATGCGGGTATCGTCAATTCCATCGGGCTTCAGAATCCCGGGGTGGACCATGTGATTGCATACGAACTGCCCGATATGAAAACCTTCTTCCACAAAAAAGTGATTGCCAACCTCAGCGGCGCGACAACCGAAGAATATGTCACGCTGGCAGAGAAACTCGGGAAAGAAGAGCAGGTCGGCATTCTGGAGGTCAACATCAGCTGTCCCAACGTGCGGTGCGGCGGAATGTCGGTCGGGACCTCGCCCGAAAAGGCGTTGGAGGTTACGAAAGCCGTCAAAGCGGTGGCACGGAAGCCCGTGTATATGAAGTTGTCACCGAACGTGACCGACATCGTGTCCATCGCACTTGCCTGCGAGGAGGGCGGCGCGGACGGCATCAGCATGATCAACACACTGGTGGGAACACGGATTGATTTGCGGCGGCGGAAGCCGATTATTGCAAACAAGATTGCGGGTTACTCCGGCAAAGCGCTCTTTCCCGTAGCGCTCGGTATGGTGTACAAGGTCTTTGCGGCGGTGAAAATCCCGATTATCGGCATCGGTGGCGTTTCATCGGCGGAGGACGCACTCGAAATGATGATGGCAGGGGCGACTGCGGTCGGCGTGGGCGCGGCGAACCTGATTGACCCTTACGCCTCCAAAAAAATCGTGGAGGACCTCCCGCGCGTGATGGAAAAATACGGAATCGAAAATCTGACGGACGTGATAGGAGTGGCGCACAATGGATGAAAATGAAAAAGTGATTATTGCACTGGACTTTGACAGTGCGGAAAAGGTTTATGCATTTCTGGACCGCTTCGGCGACAGACGGCTGTTCGTGAAAATCGGCATGGAACTGTTCTATGCCGAGGGACCCGCCATTGTGCGGGAAATCAAGCGGCGCGGGCATAAAATTTTCCTCGATCTGAAACTGCACGACATTCCGAATACGGTCGGAAAAGCCATGCGGGTTCTTTCGGGTCTGGATGTGGATCTATGCAATCTGCACGCGTCGGGGACAAGGGAAATGATGGAAGCGGCGGTGCGGGGGCTGACCCGCGCGGACGGAACCCGTCCGCTTCTGATTGCGGTCACGCAACTGACCAGTACCGACGAGCAGGCGCTGCATGAGGAACTTTTGATTGACCGCCCGATGGAAGAGGTGGTGTTGTCCTATGCCGCGCGCGCAAAGGACGCGGGGCTTGACGGCGTGGTCTGCTCGCCCCGTGAGGCGGGCGCGGTCCATGCGCGGTGCGGAAAGGCGTTTCTGACCGTCACCCCCGGGGTCCGCTTTGCGGACGGAGACAAGGGCGACCAGAAGCGGGTCATGACCCCGGCTGAAGCGAAGAAAATCGGCTCGGATTACATTGTGGTCGGCAGACCGATTACCGCCGCGCCGGACCCTGTGGCGGCATATGAACGCTGTGCCAGAGAATTTTCCGAAAACGAATCAGGAGGAGAACCGAATGGAAACCATTAAGGAAACGATTGCAAAGGATTTGCTGTCCATCAAGGCGGTCTTTTTCCGCCCGAACGAGCCGTTTACGTGGGCGAGCGGTATCAAAAGTCCGGTTTATTGCGACAACCGTCTGATTCTGACGGCACCTGCGGTGCGGGAGCGGGTGGAAGCCGCCATTGCGGAAACGGTCAGGCGGGAATATCCCGAGGCAGAGGTGCTGATGGGGACCTCCACTGCCGGTATTGCCCATGCGGCGATTGCCGCGCATCTGATGGGGGTTCCGATGGGCTATGTCCGCTCGGGCGCCAAGGACCACGGCAGACAGAACCGCATTGAGGGCAGGTTGGAAGCGGGACAGAAAGCAGTGGTTATCGAGGACCTGATTTCCACGGGCGGCAGTGTCATTGAAGTGGTGGACGCCCTGCGCGAGGCAGGCGCGGAGGTACTCGGAATCGTCAGTATCTTTACTTACGGTATGCAAAAGGGACTTGACCGTCTTGCGGCGGCGGAGGTACGGAACGTCAGCCTGACCGATTTCGATACCGTTGCGCGGATTGCAGGCGAGGACGGCTATATTGCGCCGGAGGACGTGAAGCGACTGATTGCGTTCCGCAACAATCCTGCGGATGAGAGTTGGATTGGAGCATAAAATGAAGAACCTTGTGGATATTCTGGACCTGTCGGTTGCGGAAATCGACCGTCTGATGGAAACGGCGGAGGACATCTCCTCGCATCCCGAAAAATACGAGGATGCGATGAAGCACAAAACGCTTGCAACGCTCTTTTTTGAGCCGTCTACCCGTACCCGGTTGAGTTTCGAGACGGCAATGCTGTCGCTCGGCGGGAACGCGGTCGGCTTTTCCGATGCGGGAACCAGTTCGGCAACCAAAGGGGAAACGTTGGCGGACACGATTGAGGTCGTCTCGGGCTATGCGGACCTCATCGCCATGCGGCATCCCCGCGAGGGCGCACCGTACGTTGCCATTGCGCATTCGAGCGTTCCGATTATCAACGCGGGGGACGGCGGACACTTTCACCCGACCCAGACGCTTGCAGACCTGTTGACCGTCAAACGCGAAAAAGGGAGGCTTGACCACCTGAAAATCGGCTTTTGCGGAGATTTGAAGTACGGCAGAACCGTCCACTCGCTGATTTCGGCAATGGCGCGCTACGAGGGGACCGAATTGGTCCTGATTTCGCCGCCCGAGTTGGCGTTGCCAGACTTCGTTATGAAAGAAACCGTAAAGGCGCAGGGGATTCCCTGCACGGTCAGTACGTCTCTTGAGGCGGTCATCGGCGATTTGGACGTGCTGTACATGACCCGCGTTCAGAAAGAGCGCTTTGCAGACCTTGCGGAATACGAGCGACTGAAAGATTCGTACGTCCTTGATGGGAAAAAGTTGGGAATGGCAAAGCCCGAAACCATTGTCCTGCATCCGCTTCCGCGCGTGAATGAAATCACGACGGATGTCGACCGCGACTCACGCGCCTGCTATTTCAAACAGACGCGAAACGGAAAACTGATGCGGATGGCGCTGATTCTGAAACTGATGGCGGAACGCGACTCGGCGGATGCCGAACGGCAGCGGGGAACGACGGTTGCGGGGGCGTGGCATTGTTCCAATCCGCATTGCGTAACCGGTTCGGAACGGAGCCTGCCGTCGCGGTTTTACCGAGACGGGAATGGCACGGTCCGATGCGGCTACTGCGACGGAATCGTCGGATAAATCCGTGTTTCCTCTTGACAATTTATTGCTTCTCGGGTACAGAGGACCTGATGGCGGCACTCCGAAAGGGCTATGTGGATGCCATCGCAGGGCATGACATCATGCTGCCGGAGCATATGAAAACCGCATCTGGAAACTATCGGATTCCGGAAGAACCGTTGTTGAAGGTCCGACTCGGTGTGGCATTTGCGAAAAGCGGGGGCGAAAAAAGTGCGGAGAGGCTGACCGAGGGGGTGGAGGCGGAAAACGCATACATCGCGGAGCAGTGCATCATTTACGACGAGGTCTGTTCCGAAGAGGAAACGAAAAGCCTGATTCGGATTGCGGACAAGGCGCTCTAACTTCAGCGGATTTACAAAGAGGACGCGAACCGTTTCAGCGAGGAAACCATGCGCGAATATATGGAGAACTTCCGCCTGACGGGAATCATTCTGACCGAGGACGGAAACGAGGCAGGGACCCGCTGTTTTACGCAGGAAAATGCGTGTCCGATGTCTGGGCGGGAATTCTTGCGAAATCCGTCTCGGTTTCGGGCAACTCCGGAAAGCCACCTCAGACCTGACGGAATACCTGCGTGGCAAATCCGATGCAATCGGATGCGATGCGCTTTGGTCCGTCCTTGTCCGTGAGTACCGCCGTGTGGCGGATGTCCTTCGGATGCTATAATACCTATCCCCAAAAAACGCCGCGGATGCCCGCGGCGTTTTTGGGTGTTTGCTTTGGTGTTGGATAAAACTGCTCTTTCTTTCGGAAAATGCAATCCTTCCGCAAGGTCGGACCAGCCCCCAAGCCCTTCAGATCCTCGGCTCTGCCTTTTGCAGGCATTGGTAAAGGAGCGGGTTGAATGCGCCACACTTGCCGGAAAGAAGCATCGCGATGGCTTCCTCGTGCGTGTAGGCATTCTTGTAGTTTCGCTTGCTTACCAACGCGTCGTTTCCTCTGCGGTCAGTTTGTCGGGTTTGTTGAGAATTTTTTCGTCAATGCCGTTTTGGCCGATGTCGTGCAGCATGGAAGCCGTGGAAATGACCTCGATGTCCTCGGGCGTGAGCGCGTAGCGGTCGGTTAATCCGACCAACTGCTCCAGAAGAATCCGCGTCAGACGGCTGATGTTCAGAACGTGTGAACCGCGCTCTGCGTTGCGGAATTCCACGGCGTGGCTGAAAATGTCGATGATGACCTTTGCGTTTTCTTCTTTCTCCAATCTTTGGTGGTGTTTTTGCAGTTATTTTGAATGGAGGGCGAGAACCGATTCGCCCACAACGGGAAAACACTGCCAAACTTGCAAAAACGAATCTGTTCCCATTATAGCACGAAGGGCAGAAAAAGGCAGGCGGAAATTTGTAAATTCGGCTCGCATCAGGCTGAAAATAGCGGAAAAAACAGGGGATTTGTGCAAGGTAAACAAAAAAATGAGAAATATTTGTGCCGGTTGTCAATTGAAATTTCGCGAAAAGTTTGGTATAATATTTACAGAAACCTATTAACGATAATGTTGTAATGGAATCAAAAAGTTGCAAAAAAGTTAGAAAAAATGCTTGACAAGGAGGGTGCGGGTCGTGTATAATGCCTTGACAGACAGACAGACAGACAGACAGACAGACAGAC
>CAZVYZ010000009.1:38648-46012 GCA_964630695.1 uncultured Ruminococcus sp. | reverse complement strand
CACAACCCGTTCCTCGCCCTCTGTGACCGGAATGCAACCGAGGAAGCGGGTACGGTCTGCGGATTCAGCCTGATTTATACGGGCAATTTCCTTGCTTCGTCGGAAATGGACGGGGACGGCGGCGGGCGCGTCCTCATGGGCATTCACCCCGAGGGCTTCCGTTGGCATCTTGACGCGGGCGAAGTCTTTGAAACGCCCGAGGCAGTCTCGGTCCTCTCCTCTCACGGCTTCGGCGACATGAGCCGCACCTACCACAAACTGTACGCAAATCATCTCGTGCGCGGCAAATGGAAAACCGAGCGCCGCCCGATTCTGGTCAACAACTGGGAAGCGACCTACTTCGATTTTGACGAAAAGAAAATCTACGCCCTTGCGGAGGAGGCCTCGAAACTCGGAATCGAAATGCTGGTTCTGGACGACGGGTGGTTCGGCAAGCGCAACAACGACAGATGCGGGCTTGGCGACTGGTTTGTCAACGAAGAGAAACTGCGCGGCGGGCTTGCCGCACTGGTCGGGCGAATCCACGGGTTGGGATTGAAATTCGGTCTTTGGTTTGAGCCGGAGATGATTTCCCCCGACAGCGACCTCTACCGCGCGCACCCCGAGTGGGCATTGCACTGTGAGGGTCGCCCGCTCTCCATCGGTCGAAACCAGTACGTCCTTGACATGACCCGCTCCGAGGTGCGGGAATACCTGTTTGACCGTATCGGCACGATCATCGACACCTGCGGCATCGATTACATCAAGTGGGACTTCAACCGCAACCTGACCGAGGTCGGCAGTGTAACCGTCGGCAAAGACCGTCAGGGCGAGGTTTACCACCGCTACTGCCTCGGTCTGTACGAACTTCTGGAGCGCCTGCACACCGCCTACCCCGAACTGCTTCTGGAGGGCTGTTCGGGCGGCGGCGGTCGGTTCGACCCCGCTTGGCTCTACTACGCGCCCCAAATCTGGACCAGTGACGACACCGACGCGATTGAGCGGCTCGACATTCAGTACGGCACCTCGATGGTCTACCCGCCGTCATCCATGAGCGCCCATGTTTCCGCCTGCCCGAACCACCAACTGAAGCGCACCACGCCGTTTGAAACGCGCGGGAACGTTGCGCTCGGCGGCTCTTTCGGCTACGAACTGGACCTGCTGACCCTCGGCGAGGAAGAAAAGGAATGGATTCGGAAACAGTGCGCGGATTATCACAAGTATTACGACCTGACCCACTACGGCGATTACTACCGCCTGATTTCCCCGTGGCAGAATCGGGTTGACTGCGCGTGGTGCTTCGTCTCCCCCGACCGCTCCGAGGCGCTCCTGACCCATGTGACCATCCGCGGGACCGTGGAATCGCGGCGGCGCGTGAAACTGCAGGGTCTGGACCCCGAAAAGCGCTACCGCGTGGAGGAAACCGGCGAGGAATACTACGGTGACACGCTGATGAATTACGGCTACCGCATTTCCGATATTCACGTGGACTTTGCTTCCACCCGTTTGCACTTCAAAGCAATCTGAACGGAACGCACCGGAGTTTGCCATGCGCGGCAAATTCCGGTGCGTTTTCAAAAAATCAGTTTTTGCGGCGTTGTATTTACAACATCTTTTGAGGGTCAAATTCGGTATAATGGAGTCACAAACCACGAAACGGAGGATTTCACATGGTTCGGAGAATCATTCATATTGACGAAGAGAAGTGCAACGGTTGCGGTGCCTGCGCGGCGGCTTGTCACGAGGGCGCGATTGGAATGGTGGACGGAAAGGCGCGCCTGATGCGCGATGACTACTGCGACGGTCTGGGGGACTGTCTGCCAGCCTGCCCGACGGGTGCCATCACGTTTACCGAGCGCGAAGCGGCGGCTTACGATGAGGCGGCGGTCCTTGCGGCGAAAGCGGCAAAAACGGAAAGAAACGCCCCCATTCACGCGTCCCACGAAGCGCACGCCGGACACGCAGGCGGCTGCCCGGGGCATCAGTTGCACCGTTTCAGGCACGACGAAGCGGTCGATGCGCCCGCGCAGACCCCCGCCGCCGGACATCCGGTTTCCCGTCTCGGGCAATGGCCCTGTCAGATCCGTTTGGTCCCCGTGAACGCGCCGTACTTTAACGGTGCGAAGTTGTTGATTGCGGCGGACTGCACGGCATACGCATACGCGGGCTTACACGAGGAATTCATGCGCGGCAAAATCACGTTGATTGGTTGCCCGAAATTGGACGACGCGGATTACACGGAAAAGTTGACCGCGATTCTTTCGGAAAACGACGTTCGCTCGCTGACGGTCATTCGGATGGAGGTCCCCTGTTGCGGCGGTCTGGAGCAGGCGGCAAAGACCGCGCTCCGCGCAAGCGGCAAGTTCATCCCTTGGCAGGTTGTAACGGTTTCGATTGACGGAAAGATTTTAGAAGGGTGAGAGGAAAAGAGAAAGACCTTGGAGGCGCAGGGACCCCTCTTTCGGAGAGGGGGCCCCGCGCCTCCAAGGTCTTCCTACATCCCCCTGTACACCTCCATCAGGCGATTCGTCATGCGCTCGGCGGTGAAAAGACGGCGGTACCGTTCCATCGCGGCGCGACGCATGGAGACCTCCAATGCCTTGTCCCCCGCAACCTTGCAGATTGCGTCGGCAAGCGCGGCAGCGTTGCCCTGCGGGAAAACGATTCCCGCGGCACTCTCCCCTATCATCTCCCGATTCCCGCCGTAGTCGCTCACCAACTCGGGAACCCCCGCACTCATCGCCTCGGAAACCGCAAGACAGGAGGTCTCGGTCCCGCGCGACGCGTTGACGTGTAACCGCAACAGGCGGTAGAGCGGCGCAACGTCCGAAACGAACCCCGTAAAGCGGACCGTCTCGGAAAGTCCCATGCGCGCGGTCATGCGCTCCAACTCCGCGCGGCGGCTCCCATCCCCGATGATGAGAAACCGAAACTTCCGATTCGGCATCCGCCCGACCGCCTGCTTCGCGGCATTCAGAAATACGTCATGCCCCTTGCACGACTCCAACCGCGCGCAAATGCCAACGCAAAAGTCATCCGCATCAAGCGACAATTTTTTCCGCCAAGCCCGCAATTCGTCCTCCCCGACCTCGCGCACGGGGTCCGAACCGTTGAGAATGACCGTAATCGCCCCCGACGGCACGCCCATTGCCACAAGGTCCCGCGCGGCGGCGGAAGCAGTCGCAACGGCGCGGTCGGTCAGCAGACGGTTGGCAATCTTCGCCGCAAACGGGGTTGCTTTCGCGATGGCGGGATACGCGCAGTGGCGGGTAAAGACCACGCGCCTGCCCGTCAGTTTTCCCGCCACTCTGGCGGCAACCGCGGCGTTGGTATGCACGATGTCGGGCTGTTCCTCGCGGATGACGCACATCAATTCGCACACCGCACGCGGGGTCAGTTCCTCGCAGGGATTCTCCAGTTCGCGGACCCTGACGTGCGCGGCAAGCAGGCGCTCCCGCAGGCGGCTCCGAAACGGCAGAGCGACGGTGACAGCGAATTCGCGGCGGTCCAGATGGCGCAATATATTCAGAAGTTGAATCCCCGCGCCGCCGATGTTGCGGTCGGAGATAACGTATAGTATCTTCATTGTTCCTTGTTTCCTCCACAGAAAAAGACCTGTTCCACGTTAGTATGAACAGGTCTTGCGGATTCCATTCCAGAAAGCGCCGAGGTCACCGAGCGGGTCGTAGCCAAAGCGGACCATGACAATATTCCGAAGCACACCGTAAACAAGCAACAGCACCGCGGCGGCAATCCACTCCCACGCAAGGAAGCGGAACAGGACCGTCCCGCCGCGCAGAAGCCGCACCCACGCGACGATGTAATGAATCAGCGCCACGACCGCCAAAAGCGTCACATACGCGTTTGCGTGAAATGCCGCCGCGAAATTCAGCCGCAAAAGCGCCGCCACAGCGCGGGTCCCGCCGCACAGCGGGCAATAGAGAAACAGCCAATCGTGCAGAATACAGCCCGTCATGTTCCGAGGGAGAAGCCCGACCAAATGGCGGTAGAGCGGGAACAGCGCGGCGCAGGCAAGCGGAATGAGATGGAACAACGCAAAGTGTTTCGCCGTTTTTCGATTGATTTCGATTTTCAATTCATTCGCCTCCCCTCCGCGATTTCCTTTATTATAGCACAAAGCGGGTGGCTTAAAAAGATTTTTTCGGTAAATTTTTCGGAAATGATTGTATTTTTTCGCAGGATGTGCTATAATGATGGTAGACTGAACGAAAAGGAGTGTTTTCTATGGATAATCAGTTCAATTTTGAAGGTTCCCCGATGCCGCCCAAGCCCGAAAAGAAAAAAGGCGACGGCTTTGCAACCGCATCTCTGGTCCTCGGCATTGTCGCCTTGGTGCTGTCCTGCCCCTGCTGTTGCTGTCTTTACCCCGTTGCGGGCGTTTGCGCCATTCTTGCCATCGTGTTCTCGGTGGTCTCCCTGCGGAAAAACGGAAAGAACGGCAAAGCCATTGCGGGTCTGGTCCTCGGCATTGTCGCACTTGTGATTGTCATCATCGTTATCATTGCCGTGATGACCTCCTCGTCCAATGCGCCCGACCTTTCTACCGACCAAAAGGTCATCGACTGGATGTACAAATGGCTTGAGAAAACCGCCGGCAAGGAATTTGCCGACGAGTGGTATCAGGAAATGATGAACGCGTTGCAGGGCAGCGGCATAACCCCGCCCGAAGGCACCGCTTTGGAATAAGACATCCGTCAGGGCTGTGTTTCAGAAGAAAGGGGCTTCTCCTATGAGAAGCCCCTCTCGTCCTATCGCAAACACCGCGCAATACACAAACGGAATTGCGCGGTGTTCTTCTTTTTCTCCGCTCCCTCACTTCTTGCTCGGAGCGGGAATTTTTTTGAGATGCCAGATGCGCTGTGCATACTCCTCGATGCTGCGGTCCGCCGCAAAATGTCCCGCCGCCGCAATGTTATAAAGCGACATCCGGTTCCAGCGGTCCTTGTCGCGGTAAGCCGCAATCATCCTTTCGTGCGTCGTGCGGTAGGATTCAAAATCCGCCAGACACATATACGGGTCCGCGATGCCGTGACCGTTGAGCAGATAGGACGCAATGTCCGCAAAGGATTCGCCCGCAAAGCCGACGGACAGGTGGTCGACAATCCGCTTCAGCCGCTCGTTGGAGGCATAATAATTTGCCGACTTATAACCCGAGAGCCACAGCGCCTCGACTTCCTCGGCGGTCAGACCGAAGATGAACATATTCTCCTTGCCCGCCGCGTCCTGCATCTCCACGTTCGCGCCGTCCAAAGTCCCGATGGTCAGCGCGCCGTTAATCATCAGTTTCATGCACCCTGTTCCGCTTGCCTCCTTGCCTGCAAGGGAAATCTGTTCGCTGATTTCCGCCGACGGCACAAGCGCTTCGGCAAGGCTGACATTGTAATCCTCAAGGAACACCAAATTCAGTTTCTCGCGGATGGCGGGATTCTGATTGATGTCCTTGGAAATCATGCAAAGCAACTTGATGATCCGCTTTGCCATGTCATACCCCGGCGCCGCCTTTGCGCCGAACAGGAACGTCTGCGGCTGCATATCCAGATTGGGATTCTCTTTCAAATCCAGATACAGCCCGATGATGTTCAGCGCATTGAGCAGTTGCCGCTTGTACTCATGCAGACGCTTGATCTGCACGTCGTAAACCGAGTGCGTGTCAATCCGCATTCCCGTTTTGCGGAACATCATGTTTGAAAAAGCAATCTTGTTATTGTGCTTGATGGCGCGCAGGCGGGAGAGAACCGACGGGTCATCCGCAAACTTCGCGAATTCCGATAGTTCCTCGGGGTTGTGGCGGAAACCGTCACCGATGCACTCGGTAATCAGCGCCGACAGTTCGGGATTGGAATAGCACAGCCACCGACGGTGCGCGATTCCGTTGGTCACGTTGTCAAACCGCTCGGGGTACATCTTGTAGAAATCCTTGAACGTGGAATCCTTGAGAATCTGCGAATGCAGTTTCGACACACCGTTGACCGAATGCGACCCGACCACCGAAAGGTTCGCCATGCGCACTTGGTCGTAGCCGACGATGCTCATCTGCGAAATGCGGTTCCAGTTCCCCGGGAACGCTTTCCAAGCCTCGCGGCAGAAACGCTCGTTGATTTCCTTGACAATCATATAGATACGCGGCAGGCGGAGTTTGAACAGGTCCTCATTCCACGTCTCCAGTGCCTCGGGCATGACCGTATGGTTGGTGTAGGACACGGTACGCGTAACGATGTTCCATGCGTGGTCCCAATCGAAGAAATAATCGTCGACCAGAATCCGCATCAGTTCGGGAATGCAGAGTGCGGGGTGCGTATCGTTGATGTGGATTGCCACCTTGTCGGGCAGGTTTTCCAACGTGCCGTAGACCGCAAGATGGTCGCGGATGATGCTCTGCACCGACGCGGACACCAGAAAATACTGTTGCGTCAGGCGGAGCAGTTTCCCCTCTGCATGGTTATCCGACGGATACAACACTTTGGTGATAATTTCCGCGTTGTTGCTTTCCTCCAGTGCCTTTGCATACTGTCCCTGCGTGAACAGACCCATGTTGAAATTCTGAATATCCCGCGCGCGCCACAGGCGGAGTTGGCTGACCGCCTCGCTGTCCGCCCCCGAAATCATCATATCGTAGGGAACCGCCTCGTATTCCTCGCCGCCCTCGTAGCGGATGTCGCAGTGTCCGTCCTCGCGCCAGTTTTCAATCACGCGACCGCCGAAATGCACCTTGTAGATACGGTCGGTCCGCGGAATGAGCCAGACCTCGCCCCCGGGGAGCCAGACGTCCGGCAATTCCACCTGCATTCCGTCCACAATCATCTGCTTGAACAGACCGTATTCGTAGCAGAGCGAAAAGCCCGTTGCGGGATAGTTGAGTGACGACAGCGAATCCATAAAGCAGGCGGCAAGGCGACCGAGTCCGCCGTTGCCAAGCCCCGCATCGGGTTCGCACTCGTAGAGGTCATCCAACTCATATCCCAACTCGCCCAGTGCTTTTTTGTAAGCGTCGGCAAGCCCGAGGTTATTCAGGTTGGTTTTGAGCGACCGCCCCAGCAGGAACTCCATGCACATATAGTACACGCGCTTACCTCCCGCGGCGTTCACCTTTTTCTTGTAACGGGACCGTTTTTCGCTCAGCAGATTCCGCACGGCGATTGCCGCCGCCTTGTACATCTGGTCGCGCGACGCTTCCGCTGCCGTGCAGCCGAAATGCCGCTGAAGAATCCCCTCAATCTGTTCTTTTACTTCGTTTGCGTTCGGGTTAAAATTCATTTTTCACATAGACCTTTCCTTAACCGCTCCCATGAGCGGATTATTGGTTGCTTTTTGTGGCTTGTTGTGATTTCGGCGGGTAGAAATTGATCCCCCCTCATCAGTCGCTT